>NZ_JBHSAC010000013.1:0-19742 GCF_042649885.1 Streptococcus dentapri
TTTAGTATACTCCTAAACAGAGCAAAAAGCTCTTAGAAATGCAATTCCAAGAGCTTTGTCTTCAGTCTGAAGCTTGAAACCTTAGGTTTCAAGCTTTTTTACTATTGTCAAATACAAACAATTTACTAAAGATATAGTTGAGCAGAATAATGAGGACTTGGCTAACCAAACCAACAATGGTATCGACCAAATGGATATCATCGTTGACAAATTGTCCGACGATATGCGGATATGTCTTAACAAAAAACCATGTCATAGCAAAGTCTAGTACTAGGGTAGTCAATCTTGCAGAGGTAAATTTAATAAAGCGCTTGAACCAGCCCGAACGCTTCTGATTGAAAACCCAGATATCGTTGGTGAAAAAGGCAAAAAGTAGAGCGATTGCGTTAGCAGTTACGGTTGATAGCTCAGGCAGCTCGGTCAGATAAAAAATAGTAATCCGACTAATGAGGTAAACAAGGGTCGTTAAACCGCCAAAAAAGAGGTATTTAAGGGCTTCGTTATTCCAAGCAAAGATAATGAGTGATTTAATTTTTTTCATAATAAATAACTTTAACATAAATTTTTGGAATAAGCTAGGCTGAGCAAAAATCGATTTTTGAGTATATCATTCCCTTTAATAGATAATCCACCAGAATGCCTATTACATTGAAGCTATTCATATGTAATGGATCATTACAAAAGATATTTTGAAAAATTTTCATCACTTTTTTGAGATAAGCTGATAGTGTCCAAATTGTTAGCTAGTCCATCTTCTTTTTTTACCGTACTTGTGCTATACTGGATTGGTTATTTAACAGTCCTTGGTGCTTACAATCCTTTCACCAAGCATATTAAACGTGGTTAACCACCAAAGGAGAAATAATTATGACATTTACTGTACGTGATTTAGTTCAGATTGCTCTCGTGGCTGCGCTCTATGCCATTTTTACAGCGCTACCACCCTTTAACTTGATTAGTTATGGTCCTTATCAGTTTCGCCTATCCGAAATGCTAAATTTTTTGGGCTTTTATAAAGTTAAATACATTATTGGACTGACTTTGGGCTGTATGATTGCCAATCTTTATAGTTATGATCTCCTTGATGTATTTGTGGGCGGCGGTCAAACCTTGATTTTTGTCAGTCTGGGTGTTTGGTTCTTTAAAAAGTATCAGCAGCAGACCATTCTGGGTTACAATAAGGCCTTTTTCTTCTTCAGTTTCTTTTTCGCTGCTAGCATGTTTGTGATTGCAGCAGAACTAGCTATCGTTTCTCATGCACCTTTCTTTATCACTTGGTTTACAACAGCTGTTGGTGAGTTGGCTTCTCTGTTGATTGGAGGCTATCTCATCAATCTTTTGGGGCAGCGCATCAATCTTACTCAATAAGGATAAAAGTCTTCTTTCGAAGGCTTTTTCTCTTAATACTCAGCCTATTTCGTGCTATAATAGTGACATGAAAGAACGTATAAAAGAACTGGTTGCTCTTTTAAATCGCTATGCCAGCGAATATTATACCAAGGACAACCCCAGTGTTTCAGATGCCCAATATGATAAACTTTATCGTGAGTTGGTAGAATTAGAGAAGGCCCATCCCGATTTAGTAGAGGCTGATAGTCCTACCCATCGTGTTGGAGGCTTGGTTTTAGATGGTTTTGAGAAGTACCAGCATGAGTATCCGCTTTTTTCTTTGCAGGATGCTTTTTCGCGATCAGAATTAGATGATTTTGACCGTCGCGTCAAAACAGAATTTCCTCAAGCCTCTTACTTGGCTGAGCTCAAAATTGATGGTCTCTCAATTTCCCTTACTTATCGTGATGGTCAGCTAGTGGTTGGTGCCACGCGCGGTGATGGGACAATCGGTGAAAATATCACAGAGAATCTCAAGCGCATCAAAGATATTCCTTTGAGCTTGCCCGATCGACAGACTTTGACAGTTCGAGGTGAAGCTTATTTACCCAAAGCCTCTTTTGCAGCTATTAACGATAAGCGTCGTGAAAATGGTCAGACCGAATTTGCCAATCCCCGCAACGCTGCTGCAGGAACACTGCGTCAGCTAGATACAGCTGTTGTTGCTGAGCGAAATCTTGCAACTTTCATCTACCAAGAAGCGGGCGAAACGGGCTTCACCAGCCAAGAAGCAGTCTTAGAAGGCTTTGCGGATCTGGGTTTTACGGTCAATTCCCGTCGTATTGTGACTTCATCTATGGATGAGATTTGGGACTTTATTCAATCGGTCCAGACTGAGCGCGACAATCTAGCCTATGATATCGATGGTATTGTTATCAAAGTCAACAGTCTGGCTATGCAAGAAGAACTGGGCTTCACTGTCAAGGCTCCCCGTTGGGCCATCGCTTACAAATTTCCTGCTGAGGAAAAAGAAGCGGAGATCCTTTCGGTAGATTGGACGGTCGGTCGGACAGGTGTTGTAACACCGACAGCTAATCTAACTCCTGTTCAGCTAGCAGGAACTACTGTTAGTCGCGCGACCTTACACAATGTTGATTATATTGCCGAAAAGGATATCCGCATTGGTGATACTGTTTTAGTCTACAAGGCAGGCGACATTATACCTGCAGTGCTCAATGTTATCTTGGAAAAACGCAAGCAGCAGCCGATCATGCCTATTCCAGATAAGTGTCCGTCTTGTCAAACACCTTTGGTGCATTATGAAGATGAAGTTGCCCTGCGCTGTGTTAATCCTCGCTGCCCTGCGCAGTTGAAGGAAAGATTGATTCACTTTGCTAGTCGCGATGCGATGAATATTACGGGGCTCGGGCCTTCTAATATTGACAAGGTCTACGATGCAGGTTTGGTTGAAGATGTTGCTGATCTTTATCAGCTCACTGTGGAGCAACTCTTGACCCTAGAAGGGTTCAAAGAAAAATCGGCTCAGAAACTCCATCAGGCTCTCTCAGCTTCTAAAGAAAATTCGGCGGACAAGCTCTTGTTTGGCTTGGGTATCCGCCATGTCGGGAGTAAGGCCAGCAAACTTCTCTTGGAGAAGTTTGCTGATTTAGACCAGCTCATGCAGGCAGATACTGAGGAAATTGCTGACATTGAGGGATTGGGCAATGTTCTTGCCCAATCTCTGAAAGATTATTTTGCAACAGCGGGTGCCAAGCAACTGATTGAGGAGCTACGTCAGGCTGGCCTCAACTTTACCTATTTAGGCAAACGAGCTTCGGCCCATGCTGCCCTATCTGGGATGACAGTTGTCCTTACTGGAAAGTTGACCAGCCTTAAGCGCGGTCAGGCCAAGGAAAAATTGGAGAGCTTAGGTGCTAAGGTGACCAGTTCGGTTTCCAAGAAAACCGATATTGTTGTCGCTGGTGAAGATGCGGGCTTAAAACTGGCCAAGGCCCAGGAATTAGGAATTACCATTCAAACAGAAGAATGGTTGGCAAATTTATAGGAGAAGAAAATGGCTCAAAAACGTGCCCGCCTGATTTATAATCCGACTTCAGGTCAAGAAATCATGAAAAAAAATGTAGCTCAGGTTCTTGATATTTTAGAAGGTTTTGGCTTTGAAACGTCAGCCTTTCAAACTACACCTGAGCCTGATTCTGCAAAAAACGAAGCGGCTCGAGCAGCCCAGGTTGGTTTTGATTTGGTTATCGCTGCGGGTGGCGATGGTACAATCAATGAGGTTGTCAATGGTATTGCTCCTCTTGAACACCGCCCTCAAATGGCAATTATACCAACGGGAACAACCAATGATCTAGCGCGTGCTCTGAAAATTCCGCGGGGCAATCCGATTAAGGCAGCTCAGATTATTGGTAAAAATCAAATTATCCAAATGGATATCGGCCGAGCGCACAGCAATGTCTACTTTATCAATATCGCTGCAGCTGGTACTCTGACTGAGCTAACTTACAGTGTTCCCAGTCAATTAAAAACCATGTTTGGTTATCTAGCTTATTTGGCTAAGGGAGTTGAATTGCTGCCGCGTGTTAGAAAAGCACCGGTTCGCATCACCCATGATGAAGGCGTCTTTGAAGGTGGGGCTTCACTCATCTTTGCGGCTATCACCAATTCGGTTGGTGGTTTTGAAACCATTGCACCTGATGCCAAACTTGATGATGGTCAATTCACTCTGATTATTGTCAAAACGGCCAATTTGATTGATATTGCCCACCTAGTCAGAAAACTTCTCCAAGGGGGTAAGCATATTGGTGATAAACATATTGACTATATCAAGACCAGCAAGATTGTCATTGAACCTTTAACCGATGAACGCATGATGATTAATCTTGATGGCGAATACGGTGGTGATGCTCCAATCATCTTGGAAAATCTTAAAAACCATATCTCCTTTTATGCTGATACTGATGAAATTTCAGATGATGCTCTTGAGCTGGATGCTCAAGAATTGGCTCTGGAAGCTATCGCTCAGAAATTTTCACATGAGGTTGATGAATTTGATCAAGAAGAGAAGTAGATTGCAGTCTGCTTTTTTCTTTTTCAAAACCTTAAATAAATCCCTTCGATACCGTTGTATTTAAAGTCAGTAAAAGTCAACAGTGTTTTCAGAAAAAATTTATATTTCCTTGTAATCATTGACTTTCACAGAAAATAGGACTAAAATGACGTAGTAAAAAAATTTAAAGGAGCATTCTATTATGAATTTAGCTATTTTATCACTCGGTATTGCGGTTATGGGCGTTAGCCTTGGTGAAGGAATTTTGGTAGCCAATATTGCAAAATCTGCTGCGCGTCAACCAGAAATGTACGGTAAATTGCAAACCCTCATGATTTTGGGCGTTGCTTTTATCGAAGGTACTTTCTTCGTACTTCTTGCTTCAACCTTCTTTGTAACAACTCAGTAAGATAGAAAGCTACTAAGTGAAAAGAAGGAGGGATGAGGTTGGAAACAACAGAAAATCCAATAGTACACTTTCTAGGTATTGACTTTGATTTAACTATTCTTGCTATGTCTCTCTTGACGGTTTTGATTGCATTTGTATTTATTTTTTGGGCTAGTCGCAATATGAAGATGAAACCCAAGGGGAAACAGAATGTTTTAGAGTTTGCCTATGAATTTGTTCAAGGTATTATTCAACCAAAACTTGGCAAATACACGTCCAACTACAGTCTGCTTTCATTCGCGCTTTTCTTTTTTCTTCTCATTGCCAATAATGTTGGCCTTTTAACAAAATTAGAACTCCATGATTACAATCTCTGGACTTCTCCCACCTCAAATGTGGCTTATGATTTTGGCCTAGCCTTAATAGTTGCTGTAATTGTTCACTTTGAAGGTGTTCGTAAAAATGGCCTAAAAAGCTACTTAAAAAGTTACATTGATCCAATACCTTTTATGTTACCGATGAATATTTTGGAACAATTTACCAATATCATTTCATTGACATTGCGTTTGTACGGTAATATTTACGCAGGTGAAATTGTCGTATCATTGCTGTTGAGTCTAGCTCATTTCAGCCCAACTGCTACGCCAGTTGCTATTGCCCTGAATGTAGTTTGGATAGGATTTTCAATCTTCATATCGGCCGTTCAAGCCTATGTTTTTCTACTTTTAACAACAACCTATATTGGTGGTAATGTTAATAATGAGAAAGAATAAGAAAGGAGAAATGAAACATGAGTACACTCATTAACAGTACAAGTCTGGGTAATATTATTATCGTCACGGGTTCATTTATTCTCTTACTTGTTCTCATTCGAATATTCGCTTGGAAACAAATCACAGGCATTTTTAAAGCACGTGAAGAAAAAATTACCAAAGATATCGACGGTGCAGAAAATGCTCGTAAGCAGGCTGAGGCTCTAGCGCAAAAACGCCAAGAAGAACTTAGTGTTGCTAAAGATGATGCCGCTAAAATCATTGATAATGCTAAAGAAATCGGAGATGCACAAGGAGCTCAAATCATTACAGACGCTCGTGCCGAAGTGAACCGATTGATTGAAAAAGCCAACCAAGATATTGCTCAAAATAAGGCAGAAGCTCTTTCTAGTGTGAAGGGAGAAGTAGCCGATTTGACTGTCTTGTTGGCTGAAAAAATTATGACCAAAAATTTAGACAAGTCAACTCAATCTGATTTGATCGATCAATATCTTGATCAGTTAGGAGATGCCTAATGGATCGTAAACTACAAGCTGTAATTGAGCAATACGCTGACAGTCTAGCTCAAGTTGTACTTGAAAAAGGCTTGGTATCTGAGATTCAAGATGAAATCTCAATCTGCTTGTCAGTTTTTGAAGAGAACTCTCTCAGCACTTATCTGTCAAGTCTGGCGATTGCTCGTGATGATAAAGTAAAAGTCGTTAGGTTATTTCAAGCGTCTAGTTCAGATTATCTGAAAAATTTTTTTGAGATCATTTTGCAAAATGAACGTGAGAGCCTGATTGAACCAATTTTTAAGGCGGTTCAACATAAACTAATTCAAGCAACCCGCGAATTTCCTCTGACCGTGACCTCAGCCGTCGCACTCAGTGATCAGCAGAAGGAACGTGTCTTGGATTTAGCTAATCGAAAGTTTGAAATCAGAGCTCAGGACATTGTCGAAGATATTGATCAGTCAATCATCGGCGGCTTTATCATTGAAGCGAATAATCAGATAATTGACGCCAGTATTCGCAGTCAATTACAACAATTAAAAAATAATTTTAAATAGAAAGTGGTGTGACTTTTGGCAATTAATGCACAAGAAATTAGCGCTTTAATTAAAAAGCAAATTGAAGACTTCCAGCCAAATTTTGATGTCACAGAAACAGGAGTAGTAACCTATATCGGTGATGGTATCGCCCGTGCTCGTGGGCTTGACAATGTCATGGCGGGTGAGTTGCTTGAATTTCAAAATGGTTCTTATGGTATGGCTCAAAACTTGGAGTCAAACGATGTTGGTATTATTATCCTTGGTGATTTCTCAGAAATCATAGAAGGTGATACTGTCAAACGTACCGGTAAGATTATGGAAGTTCCGGCAGGACCAGAATTGATTGGTCGTGTGGTTAATCCTCTCGGCCAGCCAGTTGATGGCTTGGGGGATCTCAATGCTAGCAGCGTGCGTCCAGTTGAAATACCGGCTCCAGGTGTTATGCAGCGTAAATCCGTTTCTGAACCCTTGCAAACAGGGATTAAGGCTATTGATGCCTTGGTACCAATTGGTCGCGGTCAGCGTGAACTGATTATTGGTGACCGTCAAACCGGTAAAACTTCCATCGCCATTGATACTATCTTGAACCAAAAGGGTCAAGATATGATTTGTATCTATGTGGCTATTGGTCAAAAAGAGTCAACAGTTCGTACACAAGTTGAAACATTGCGCAAGTATGGTGCCCTTGATTATACCATTGTTGTTACAGCATCGGCTTCGCAGCCATCACCTTTACTTTACATTGCTCCTTATGCGGGTGTCGCAATAGCTGAAGAGTTCATGTATAATGGTAAGCATGTTTTGATCGTCTATGATGATTTATCTAAACAAGCTGTTGCTTACCGTGAGCTCTCCTTGCTTCTTCGTCGTCCACCAGGACGTGAAGCCTACCCAGGGGATGTTTTCTATCTGCACAGTCGTTTGCTTGAACGTTCAGCTAAGGTTTCGGATGATCTCGGCGGTGGCTCTATTACAGCCCTGCCTTTCATTGAAACTCAGGCCGGCGATATCTCAGCTTATATTGCAACCAACGTTATCTCCATTACAGATGGTCAAATCTTCTTGCAAGAAAATCTCTTCAACTCTGGTATTCGCCCAGCGATTGATGCGGGTTCATCTGTTTCTCGTGTGGGTGGAGCTGCACAAATCAAGGCTATGAAAAAGGTTGCTGGAACCCTGCGTTTAGACCTAGCTTCCTATCGTGAACTTGAAGCTTTTACACAATTTGGCTCAGATCTTGATGAAGCAACTCAATCTAAGTTAAATCGTGGTCGTCGTACGGTTGAAGTCTTGAAACAACCTGTTCATCAACCAATTCCAGTTGAAAAACAAGTATTGATTCTTTATGCTTTGACTCACGGTTTCCTAGACAGTGTTCCAGTTAATGATATTCTTTCTTTTGAACAAGATATGTATGCTTATTTTGATGTTCATTATGCTGATATCTTAGAAACCATTCGCACGACTAAGGACCTTCCTGAAGAAGCAGTTTTAGATGCTGCTATTCAAGCCTTCAAGGATCAATCATCATTTGAATAAGGGGGAGACTTATGGCAGGTTCTCTAAGTGAAATCAAGACAAGAATTGTCTCAACGGAAAAAACCAGTAAGATTACGAGTGCCATGCAAATGGTATCTGCCGCAAAACTGACCAAGTCCGAACAAGCAGACAAGGACTTTCAAGTCTACGCTTCAAAGATTCGTCAAATTACAACGGATCTGCTCCATACCGAATTAACTAACGGAACAGATAATCCCATGTTGGCTTCGCGTCCCGTCAAGCGCACAGGTTACATTGTGGTTACCTCCGACAAAGGGCTAGTTGGTGGTTATAATGCTAAAATTCTCAAGGCCGTTATTGATTTGATTGAGGATTATCATGCCGACAAGGATGATTATGCTATCATCTCTATCGGAGGTGTGGGGTCTGATTTCTTCCATGCCCGTGGTATCGATCTAGCTTTTGAATTGCGTGGTCTGGAGGATCAGCCGACCTTTGAACAAGTGTCAGAGATTATTTCGCAATCTGTAGATATGTACAAAGAAGAACTCTTTGATGAACTCTACGTTTGTTACAACCACCATGTCAATAGCTTGACTAGTCAGGTTCGGGTAGAGCAGATGCTTCCAATTGTTGATCTTGATGTCAATGAATCTAAAGAAGAAGCATCATTGGTCTTTGAATTAGAACCTGATCGTGCTAGCATCCTTGAGCAATTACTACCGCAATATACAGAAAGTCTGATTTACGGAGCAATCATTGATGCTAAAACAGCAGAACACGCTGCTGGGATGACAGCCATGCAGACAGCGACGGATAATTCGAAAAATGTAATCAATGATTTAACGATTCAGTATAATCGTGCGCGTCAAGCGGCAATCACTCAGGAAATTACTGAAATTGTAGGTGGTGCAAATGCTCTTGAATAAGGGTGAGTGACCATTTGAAATAACTAGCAAGACTTTGCTAAATAAATAAAGGAGAAGGAAATGAGCTCAGGCAAAATTGCTCAGGTTGTTGGCCCAGTTGTAGATGTTAAGTTTGCTAGCGGGGATAAACTTCCTGAGATAAACAATGCATTGGTCGTGTATAAAGATAGCGATAAAAAAGAAAGAATTGTGCTCGAAGTTGTCCTTGAATTGGGTGATGGTGTCGTACGCACCATCGCTATGGAATCAACTGATGGGCTTACGCGTGGACTAGAAGTTCTGGATACTGGTCGCCCTATCAGCGTGCCGGTTGGTAAAGAGACACTCGGTCGTGTATTCAACGTACTTGGAGATGCTATTGACCTTGGTGAGCCCTTTGCTGCAGATGTGGAACGTGAACCCATTCATAAAAAAGCTCCTAGCTTTGATGAATTATTAACCTCATCAGAAATCCTAGAAACAGGGATTAAGGTTATCGACCTATTGGCCCCTTATCTTAAAGGTGGTAAGGTCGGCCTCTTCGGTGGTGCCGGAGTCGGTAAAACTGTTTTGATTCAGGAATTAATCCACAACATTGCGCAAGAACATGGTGGCATCTCAGTCTTTACCGGTGTTGGGGAACGTACCCGTGAAGGGAATGACCTCTACTGGGAAATGAAGGAATCTGGCGTTATTAATAAGACTGCAATGGTCTTTGGTCAGATGAATGAACCACCAGGAGCACGGATGCGTGTTGCTCTGACTGGTTTGACCTTGGCAGAGTATTTCCGTGATGTTGAAGGTCAGGACGTGCTTTTGTTCATCGATAATATCTTCCGTTTCACCCAAGCCGGTTCAGAAGTTTCTGCTTTGCTTGGTCGTATGCCATCAGCCGTTGGTTATCAACCAACTCTGGCTACGGAAATGGGACAACTGCAGGAACGGATTACTTCAACTAAAAAAGGTTCGGTTACATCCATTCAGGCTATCTATGTACCGGCCGATGACTATACGGATCCAGCGCCAGCGACAGCATTCGCTCACTTAGATTCGACAACCAACCTCGAACGCAAGTTGACACAAATGGGGATCTACCCCGCAGTTGATCCATTGGCTTCAAGCTCACGTGCCCTTTCTCCAGAAATCGTGGGAGAAGAACACTATCAAGTAGCTACAGAAGTTCAACGTGTTCTTCAACGTTATAATGAATTGCAGGATATCATCGCCATCCTCGGTATGGATGAATTGTCTGATGATGAAAAAGTCTTGGTTGGACGTGCCCGCCGTATCCAATTCTTCCTGTCACAGAACTTCAACGTTGCAGAACAATTCACCGGTCAACCGGGATCTTATGTTCCGGTTGCTGAGACGGTTCGTGGCTTCAAGGAAATCCTTGATGGGAAATACGATAATCTTCCAGAAGATGCCTTCCGTAGTGTAGGTCCTATAGAAGATGTTGTTGAAAAAGCTAAACAAATGGGCTTTTAGTGAGGTGATACTATGACCGAACATATGGTCGTACAAATTGTAACGCCTGATGGCATTCGCTATGACCACCATGCGACTTTCATTTCAGTGACGACACCAGATGGGGAGATGGGAATTTTAGCTAACCATATCAACACTATTACTCCTCTGACGGTTCATGAAATGAAAATTCGTCGTGTGGATGATGAACATCATGTGGACTGGGTTGCCGTCAATGGTGGTATTCTTGAAATCAAGGATAACATAGTCACGATTGTAGCGGATTCTGCTGAGCGTGACCGTGATATTGATATTTCACGGGCTGAGCGTGCTAAACAACGTGCCGAAAGAGATCTTAAGTCTGCCGAACAAGCTCATCAATCTGATGATGTTCGCCGTGCTCAAGTTGCTCTGCGCCGTGCTCTCAATCGTATCAGTGTTGGTAATAAATAAAATTAAGACTCTGAAACCAGCTGGTTTCAGAGTCTTTTGCTAGCATGGCTTCCTTTTTCTCATTATCTAACATGGGAAAAAGGGAGCATTTCTTGCTTGGCTTATCTCTAACTTTCGTGATAAAATGGGGGCATGGAAATTTTACAAACACTTATCACGCTCATCTGTCATATCTTTTTTATCCTGATGAGCTATCAGCTGCTTACTAATCTCGTAGATTGGGAAAAGATTTTAAAAATCAATATTGAAAATCTGCGCTCTGTTAATCTCCTAGTTATGTTTTTCAGTATTGGATTAGGTTATCTTGTCAGCAATTTCTTTCTGACACTGATTTCACTTAGCATGACGATTTTTACCTCAATCCGTTAATACTAACTTTTTATAATCTTATGTTATAATAAGGAAAACATTTGGTAAAAACGGAGAAATAAACTATGGATAAAATCATTGTCAAAGGTGGCTCTACTCGTTTGCAGGGAGAGGTAACGATTGAAGGCGCAAAAAATGCTGTTTTGCCTTTATTAGCGGCAACTATTCTACCTTCTAAAGGACAGACGATTCTGCATAATGTTCCGATTTTGTCAGATGTCTTCACCATGAATAATGTTGTTAGAGGACTTGATGTGCAGGTGAGTTTTGATCAGGATCATAATATGGTGACAGTTGATGCAACAGGTGATTTATTAGACGAAGCACCTTATGAATATGTCAGCCAGATGCGAGCTTCTATCGTTGTTTTAGGACCAATTCTTGCTCGCAATGGTCATGCCAAGGTTTCCATGCCTGGTGGCTGTACTATCGGTAGCCGTCCCATTGACCTTCACCTCAAGGGCTTAGAAGCTCTAGGGGCAAAGATTAGTCAAGTTGGTGGTGATATCACGGCGACAACGGATGGTTTGCAGGGGGCTAATATTTATATGGATTTCCCATCGGTTGGTGCAACGCAAAATTTAATGATGGCAGCAACTTTGGCCCAAGGAACGACCATTATTGAAAATGCTGCCCGTGAGCCGGAGATTGTAGATCTGGCTATTCTCCTTAATAAAATGGGATCAGATATTCGGGGTGCTGGGACTGAAACCTTGATCATCAATGGCGTAGATAAACTTCACGGAGCCGAGCACGATGTAGTTCAAGACCGTATCGAAGCAGGAACCTTTATGGTGGCGGCAGCCATGACCTCGGGTGATGTCTTGATTAAATCAGCAATCTGGGAACACAATCGTCCCTTGATTTCTAAACTGCAGGAAATGGGTGTAGAGGTGACGGAAGAAAGTGATGGAATCCGTATTAAATCGGATGTTAACCGTTTGAAACCTGTTACAGTTAAGACTCTACCCCACCCAGGTTTTCCCACAGATATGCAGGCACAATTTACTGCCCTCATGACTGTGGTCAATGGTGAGTCAACCATGATTGAAACGGTTTTTGAAAATCGTTTTCAGCATCTGGAGGAAATGCGTCGCATGGGTCTACATTCCGAAATTTTACGCGATACCGCTCTGATTCGTGGTGGTCAACCATTACAAGGAGCTCAAGTCATGTCGACAGACCTGCGTGCTAGTGCTGCCCTCATCTTGATTGGTATGGTTGCCGATGGCACAACGTCTGTTGGTGAACTCAGCCACTTAGATCGTGGTTATTATAAATTTCATGAAAAATTGGCAGCTCTGGGTGCCGATATTAAAAGGATAAATGGCTAATGAAACGAGTTGGTCTTATGAGAGACATTAGCTGTCTCTCATTTTATTAATAGCCCTTGCTGGTTGGCTATGCAATCCTAGGGATGGTAATAGGCTCCTAGCTGTCCTGTCATTGGATAAGTGGGAATTAATGAGTGCAATTTACAGAGAAATAAGCAAGGGACTCGGGCTTGAGATTGCTTCGAGTTCTTTTAGAGAATTATAGAATGAAGAAAAAATTAACAAAACGTGAACAAAAGGCCCTGCTTTCTCTCTTCAGTTTAATCCTAGTCTTGCTATTGGGATATATTGCGACCAATAACCAGATTTCAGATAACAATCCCATCAAGCAGGTTGCTCACCTGATCACAGGTGAGCAGAACTCAAGTAAAAGCGGTGAAGCGCCTAGTCAATGGCTGGTTGAAAGCGTCATGAGTGCTGAAGTCAAACAGCAGTTACCAAGTGATATCAAGTGGAACAGTGCCGGGGCCTTTGTTCTAGCTGGTAATAAAACAGACCTCAATGCTAAGATTGCCAGTGCCCCTTATGTCAACAACCAGACCAAGGTAGTTAGAGGGCAAAAAGTACCTACGGTTGCCAATGCCCTCCTGAGCAAGGCGACCCGTCAGTACCGCAACCGCAAAGATACTGGTAATGGGTCTACTGCATGGACTCCCGCAGGCTGGCAGCAAGTGACGGATTTGGATGGTCCTTATGACCATGCAATTGACCGCGGTCATCTGATTGCTTATGCTTTAGCTGGAAGCCTCAAAGGTTTTGATGCTTCCACCAGCAATGCAGATAATGTAGCTGTTCAGACAGCTTGGAGTAATGAAGCCAACAGCGAAAATTCAACAGGTCAGAACTATTATGAAACTCTGATTCGTCAAGCCTTGGACAAAAATAAAAAAGTCCGCTACCGCGTGACTCTCATTTATGAAGGAGACAACCTCCTAGCTAGTGGTAGCCATCTGGAAGCCAAATCTTCCGATGGCAGTTTGGAGTTCAATGTCTTTATCCCAAATGTCCAAAACGGCCTCAACATTGATTACAGCACCGGAGCAATTAGGGTTACTGAGGATTGAGTAGCTTGTGAAATAGTGGTTTGCTCAAATAAGATTGGCAAGGAACTTGTCAGATAGTTTATTTTTTGATAGAATAACACTAATTGAATAGAAGTCTATGAGACCAGTAGCTGGGTGGTACTTTAAAGGGAATGTGAGCCGTCGACTGTAAGTTCACTAAAGGAAAGCCTTGTGAATTCACTCATATAAAAGACTTATGAATTAAGGTCCAGTTTGCTGGATAAAAACGGATGGTACCGCGTGTCAACGCTCCGCTTGGTTGGAGCAAGGCATGCGTTTTTTGTTTTTATTATGCTAAAGACCTTAGTAAGATTGAAAGGAAGATCAATGGATTTACGTGAACAGTTAGAAGAGTTGAAGTTATCAACTCAGGCCAAGTTGAAAGAAATGAACGGCAATCACAGTAAGGAACTGCAAGACTTGCGTGTGCAAGTGCTGGGTAAGAAGGGCTCTTTGACAGAGCTATTGAAGGGTCTTAAAAACCTCTCTAATGAGATGCGGCCAGTTGTTGGTAAGCAAGTTAATGAAGTGCGCGATGTGTTGACTAAAGACTTTGAAGAACAGGCCAAGATTGTTGAAGCGGCCAAAATTCAAGCCCAGCTGGAGTCGGAAAGTCTCGATGTTACCCTGCCTGGGCGTCAGATCAAACTAGGAAACCGTCACGTCTTGACTCAAACGTCTGAAGAGTTAGAAGACATTTTCTTGGGCATGGGCTTCCAAGTTGTTGATGGCTATGAAGTAGAAAGCGATTATTATAACTTTGAACGTATGAACCTGCCTAAAAATCACCCAGCGCGTGATATGCAGGATACTTTCTATATCACCGATGAAATCTTGCTGCGGACTCATACTAGTCCCGTTCAAGCTCGAACATTGGATCAGCATGATTTCAGCAAGGGACCGCTTAAGATGATTTCACCGGGGCGTGTTTTCCGTCGTGATACCGATGATGCCACTCACTCGCACCAATTCCATCAAATCGAAGGTCTGGTAGTCGGTAAAGAGATCTCTATGGGTGACCTTAAGGGGACTCTTCAGATGATCAGTCAAAAAATGTTTGGTGAGGATCGCAAAATTCGTCTACGCCCATCCTATTTCCCATTTACGGAACCATCTGTTGAGGTTGATGTGTCTTGCTTCAAGTGTGGTGGTGTTGGCTGTAGTGTCTGCAAGAGGACTGGCTGGATTGAGATTCTAGGAGCTGGTATGGTCCATCCAAGCGTGCTAGAAATGTCTGGTGTAGATTCGGAAAGCTATTCTGGTTTTGCCTTTGGCCTAGGTCAGGAACGTATTGCTATGCTTCGTTATGGTATCAATGATATCCGTGATTTCTACCAAGGAGATGTCCGCTTCTCAGCTCAATTTAAATAAGTAATTAGAATAGGAGGAGTAAGTTTTGACACTTGTTTTAAAGAAAATTGGTGTAGATCAAGTAGAATTTTTGCGGGAGATTTCGATTGAAACCTTCCGTGAAAGCTTTGCCCATGACAATACCGAGGAACAGATGCAGGACTATTTTGATCAGGCTTTTAATTTGTCAGTCTTGACGCAAGAATTAGCCAGTCCGGAATCCTCCTATATCCTTGCAGAAATTAATGGTAAGCCTGCCGGATTTTTAAAAACCAATACAGGCTCTGCTCAGACTGAAAAAGAGCTTGAAAATGCATTTGAAATCCAGAGAATTTATGTCTTGCAGGCTTATCAAGGTCTGGGTATCGGCAAGGCTCTCTTCGAATTTGCCCTATCGGAAGCCCGAAAATCTGGAGCTGATTGGGTTTGGCTAGGGGTCTGGGAAAGGAATTTTAAGGCTCAGCATTTCTATGCCAAATACGGCTTCATGAAATTCGGCCAGCATTCCTTCCAAGTATCACCAGACAAGGTTGATACGGACTGGCTCCTGAGAAAAAAACTCAAAAATGACTGACAGTGTGCTTATATAAGAGCCTAGTTAGCAGAAATAGATAAAAGAAAGTGCAAAACTTTAATTGTACTGTTTAAAAAATGAAAGGAAGAACTAGACCAAAAAGAGGAAAAACTCTAAAGGTCTTGATAACTTAGATTATGCTTGTATCATATAAATGGTTAAAAGAGTTGGTTGATGTTGATGTAGCAACAGCTGAACTTGCTGAAAAGATGTCAACGACAGGTATTGAAGTTGAAGGTGTTGAAAAACCAGCGGAAGGTCTGTCAAAAATAGTAGTAGGTCATGTACTCTCCTGTGAAGTTGTACCTGAAACCCATCTTCATCTCTGTCAAATTGACACAGGTGAAGAAGAAGCACGTCAGATTGTCTGCGGTGCCCCAAATATTAAGGAGGGTATCAAAGTGATTGTTGCTCTGCCAGGAGCACGTATAGCGGACAACTACAAGATAAAAAAAGGCAAAATCCGTGGCATAGAATCTCTTGGAATGATTTGTTCTCTGCAAGAGCTAGGTTTATCAGATGCTATCATCCCTAAGGAGTTTGCTGACGGAATCTACATCCTGCCGGATGCAGCTGTGCCCGGTGACAGTGTCTTTCCTTACCTTGATTTGGATGATGAAATTATCGAATTATCTATCACACCTAATCGGGCTGATGCCTTGTCTATGCGCGGTGTTGCCCACGAGGTGGCTGCTATCTATGGCAAGCCCGTCCATTTCCCTAAAAAAACGGTGGTAGAATCAGAGCCAGCTGCAGCTGATCAGCTGGAAGTCGCCATTGAATCGGACAAGGTGTTCACCTATCAAGCGCGTATAGTGGAAAATGTCAGCGTGGCTCCCAGCCCACAGTGGTTGCAAAATCTGCTCATGAATGCTGGTATCCGTCCCATCAACAATGTAGTTGATGTCACCAACTATGTACTCCTCTACTATGGACAACCGATGCATGCCTTTGATTTGGATAAATTTGAGGATCGAAAAATTATTGTTAGAAATGCACGTGCCGATGAAAAGCTAGTAACGCTGGATGGTGAAGAACGAGATTTGATAGGAGAAGATCTTGTCATCACAGTTGCTGATAAGCCTGTTGCCCTCGCCGGTGTCATGGGTGGTCAATCTACTGAAATTGATAGCCAATCACAAAATGTTGTACTAGAAGGAGCTGTCTTTGATGGTCAGTCCATTCGCAAAACCAGCAACCGTCTCAATCTTCGTTCGGAAAGTTCGTCACGCTTTGAAAAAGGAATTAACTATGCAACCGTCACTGAAGCTCTGGACTTTGCCGCTGCTATGTTGCAAGAATTGGCCAATGGTACAGTCTTAGCTGGTCATCTACAAGTTGGCGACCTACCGACTGATCCTATAGAGGTCTCCACCAGTCTTGATTATGTTAATGTCCGTCTGGGGACTCAGTTGACCTATGCAGATATCGAAACAATCTTTGCCAAGTTGGACTTTGCGGTGACTGGTGATAGCCAGTACTTTACAGTATCGGTACCACGTCGCCGTTGGGATATAGCCATTCAGGCTGACTTGGTGGAAGAAATTGCTCGTATTTATGGCTACGACAAATTGCCGACAACTTTGCCGGAAGCTTCGGGAACGATTGGTGAATTGACATCTGCCCAAAAACTGCGTCGCAAGGTTCGTACAATAGCTGAAGGAGCAGGTCTGTCAGAAATCATTACTTATGCTCTGACAACGCCTGAAAAAGCAGTTGAATTTACCCTAGCACCAAGCAATATTACCGAGTTAATGTGGCCGATGAGCGTTGAACGTTCAGCTCTGCGTCAAAATATCGTCTCAGGTCTCTTGGACACAGTAGCCTACAATGTTGCTCGTAAAAATACAGACTTAGCCATCTATGAAATCGGTAAGGTCTTTGAGCAAGCAGGCAATCCTAAGGAAGACTTGCCAAACGAAGTCAATACCTTTGCCTTTGCCTTAACTGGTCTGGTTAAGGATAAGGATTTCCAAACACCAGCTACCCCTATTGATTTCTTCTACGCCAAGGGAATCGTCGAAGCTTTCTTTGATAAGCTGAACTTGCGGGTTGAATTCTCAGCTCTCAAGAGTCTAGCAAGTATGCACCCAGGTCGTACAGCCAGCATCATTCTAAATGGTGAAACTATCGGCTTTATAGGTCAGGTTCATCCTGAAACAGCCAAGACTTATGATATTCCTGAAGCCTATGTGGCGGAAATCAACTTAGCAGCCGTGGAAGCCAATCTTCAACCGACACCACCTGTCACTGAGATTACCAAATTTCCAGCCGTTTCACGTGATGTCGCTCTCTTGGTTGATCAAGAAGTCAGCCACAAAGCTATTCTTGAAGCTATTCAATCGGCTAACGTTAAACGGCTGACAGCCGTTAAGCTCTTTGATGTCTATGCAGGTAGCCATATCCAGACTGGTAAAAAGTCTATGGCTTACAGCTTGACTTTTCAGAATCCTAATGACAACCTCACCGATGAAGAAGTTGCTAAATATATGAAAAAAGTTATCAAGGCTCTGACTCAAGAAGTTGGTGCAGAGGTGCGCTAATTCTATCATCCAAAGAGAGTGGAACAAAAATCGATAAATTGTGATAAATTGCAATTTCGATTTTACCATCATACCTTTTGCACTGTTGATTAGGCAGTCCTTTCGTTAATCTGGTAAAGCTAGAGAAAAAACAAAAAGGCAGGACTTTGAACTGACCCCAAAAGTTAGATATATTCTCTAACTTTTGGGGTCAGTTCACTTTTGTCCCTGCTTTTTTCTTGTGTCATCTCCAAATACTTGTACTTCTAAGGTTTCAGGCGGAAGTTAAAAATAAACTTAAACTTAATTTGATCATAAGAATTAATTGAAATTTAACATATTTTTTGCTAAAATATAACGAGGTGTGTCAAAACATCACAAACAACCATAATTGGGAGGAAATTACTATGTGGAAAAACTCACAGCGTTTTTCTATCAGAAAGTATAGTTTCGGAGCAGCCTCAGTGCTGTTAGGGACAACTATGCTTGCGGTAGGAACATCAGCTAAGGCGGAGGAAGCTAACCCGTCAGCTGTGCCTGAGGAGAGCCCAGCAGTTAATCAATCAGTTGCGTTGATTGAGAATACTAATGAAACACAAACGACAGTTGTCAGTGTTATTCAAGAAGGAGATACCACAACAACTGTTAAGGAAGTAACATCATCAGAATTAGAAGCCGCTAAAAGCTCTGCCGAGAAAGAAGGCTTGACAGTTAATGAAACAGAAAGTCAAGTTCAACCATCAGTTGAAGCTGCGGAAGCTGATAATAAGGCACAGGCAGATAAAATCAATGCGACTATCGCTGATTATCAAGTCTCTAAAGATCAATACGAAGCAGACAAAGCTCAATATGAAATTGACCAGGCTAACTATGACAATAAAGTAGCCGAAAAAGCGGAAGCAGACGCCTTTAATGCGCAAGAAGCCGCTAAATATCAAGCAGCTTTGACGGTTTATAACCAAGCCAAAGCGGATTATGAAGCAGCTCTTGCCCAGTACAATCAAGATAAGGCTCAATACGATGCGGATAAGACCAACTACGATAACAAGCTAGCTGAAAAAGAAGCCGCAGACAAAGCTAACGCTGACGCTAAAGCTAAGTATGATCAAGAAAAAGCAGCGTATGATCAGGCTAAGGCTGAGTATGAAGCAGCTCTTGCCCAGTACAATCAAGATAAGGCTCAATACGATGCGGATAAGACCAACTACGACAACAAGGTAGCTGAAAAAGCGGCAGCAGATGCCGCTAATCAGGCGGCCAAAGAGCAGTATGACGCTGAGAAAGCCCAATACGATGCAGATCTTGCTCAATACAATCAAGATAAGGCGCAGTACGATGCGGATAAGGCTCAATACGATGCTGACAAGGCCAACTACGACAACAAGGTAGCTGAAAAAGCGGCAGCAGATGCCGCTAATCAGGCGGCCAAAGAGCAGTATGACGCTGAGAAAGCCCAATACGATGCAGATCTTGCTCAATACAATCAAGATAAGGCGCAGTACGATGCGGATAAGGCTCAATACGATGCTGACAAGGTCAACTATGACAACAAGGTAGCCGAAAAAGCGGCAGCAGATGCCGCTAATCAGGCGGCCAAAGAGCAGTATG
>NZ_JBHSAC010000014.1:0-18386 GCF_042649885.1 Streptococcus dentapri
TTTTAGTATACTCCTAAACAGAGCAAAAAGCTCTTAGAAATGCAATTCCAAGAGCTTTGTCTTCAGTCTGTGCCATAGTCTTTGGGACTATGGCTTTCTTTTTGTTTTTTGTGTTTATTGATAAAGTTGATGGAGGTAAGATATGTATAAAGGTAAAAAGGGGATTGCTGAATTATTTGATGTTCCTATCAAAACTTTGAATAATGATTTGACAGAAATGAGAAAATTATCTCAATTTCAAGGTTATATTTTGAAGCCATCTCATAAAAGAGTGTATATAAATGTTGAGGGGTATTTGAAGTACTTAAGGTATAAACAGGATAATAGAGAGAGCTCTATGTAGATGTGGTATAATAGTTATACTACATAACTTTTCTTAGGGAGAAGGAGAGGCTATGTTTTTTAAACTTTTAGAAAATGGTAAATACCGATATTATGAAAAATTTTATGATGGTAGAGAGGAGAAATGGAAGCAGGTTTCTGTTACTTTAAAATCAAAATCTAGAGTATCTCAAGCAGAAGCGAAAAGAAGATTGGCTGTTAAAATTGATAGAGTATTGTCTGCACCAACTAAAGAGGAGTTAACTCATCAAAGAATAGTCAATATGACCTTTAGCCAGTTGCTTGAAGAATGGAAAGATATTCGTCAAAATGAAGTAAAACCAGCGAGTTTAAAATCGGAAATGAGTTGTCTAGGCTATTTTTTGAAAAAGTTGGGAGATTTAAAACTTTCAGAATATACGACAGAAATGGTACAACATTATTTAATGAGCTTGAGTATAGCTAATGTCACTAGGAAAAACAGAAAGATATATCTTAATGGTATCTTTGGGTATGCCGAGAAAGTGGGGTATATTTCTAGTTCACCTGTAAAAAATGTCGTTATACCTAAAGTAAAGGCTGACTATGAAAAATTAAAAAAGGCTCAGGAGCATTATATTAGTAAAGATGAATTAAGTTTGGTGCTTGCTTATTGTGAAGATCATAATAAAAATAAACGCTATGCTTTAGCTATGGAGTTTATTTTCTTAACAGGATTAAGATTTGCGGAATTTATTGGTGTACGTTATGAGGATGTGGATTTTAAAAATCGATTGTTAAAGATTGACCATACTATAGATTATATATCCCATAAGTATGATGAGAGGGTATTGCAAACGACAAAAACTGTAGGATCTGTTAGAACAATTATTTTATCAGAGCGTTGTTTTGAGATTATTGATTATTTTAAAGCAAATTGTTTGGATAATGTGTTTATTTTTGTGACAGATAAAGGGCAAATTATGCGACAGCCTAAACTGTATCAATTTGTGAAAGACAGATGTGATACGGTTCTTGGTAAAGGTAGGGCGTATAATATTCATATGTTAAGGCATTCTCATATTAGTTTATTGGCTGAGTTAGGTGTTCCCGTAAAGGCTATTATGGAGCGTGTTGGGCATGTTGATGAATCAATTACTTTGAGAATTTATAGTCATGTGACACAGAATATACATGATGAGGTTGAAGAGAAACTCAATCAAATTTCTTTATGAAAACTAACCATGAGATTAACCATTAATTAACCATAGCAGGAGAAATTATTGGGAAATATTGGGAGGTATTGGAATTTGAAAATTATATAGTATGACGGGTAAGGAACTATTGGGAAATAAGAGGAATTATAAAAACAAATTATGAAAATTTTTGATACGCATACCCATTTGAATATTGATGATTTTGCTGGTCGCGAGGATGAGGAGCTGACCTTGGCCAAAGAATTTGGTGTAGTCCGCCACAATGTGGTTGGTTTTGATGCGCCTACCATCAGGCGTGCCCTCGAATTGACTGAGCTCTACCCAGAGATTTATGCCACCATCGGCTGGCATCCGACCGAGGCAGGTTCTTATACGCAGGAAGTTGAAGATATGATCGTCAGTCACTTGAAGAATCCAAAAGTTGTTGCTCTGGGGGAGATTGGTTTGGATTACTACTGGATGGAAGACTCTCAGGAAGTGCAGGTTGAGATTTTTAAGCGTCAGATTCAGCTGTCCAAAGATTATAATCTTCCCTTTGTTGTGCATACTCGCGATGCCCTTCAAGACACTTATGAGATCATCAAAGAGGTCGGAGTGGGATCTCGCGGTGGCATTATGCACTCTTACTCGGGTTCCTTGGAAATGGCAGAGCGCTTTGTTGATTTAGGCATGATGATTTCATTTTCAGGTGTGGTCACCTTTAAGAAGGCCTTGGACGTTCAAGAAGCAGCTACAGCTTTACCTTTGGATAAAATCCTAGTGGAGACAGATGCGCCCTATTTGGCACCGGTTCCCAAGCGCGGCCGTGAAAACCGCACTGCTTACACTCGCTACGTCGTGGACAAAATCGCAGAACTTCGCGGCCTAACAACCGAAGAAGTCGCGGCAGCGACTTATGACAATGCCATGCGAATTTTTGGATTGAAGGATTAGTGCGAACGAAGTGAACAGACTTAGAAACAGCTGTACTGTGGCTTAAGATCATTCGCAAAACCATTGGCTGGGGGAATTGATGAGACCATAGTCGTCTCATCGGCTAAGCATGCGACAGCCTTGCTGGCTGCTGCCGCCCCAACCACCTAAGGAGGTGTTCAAAAAAATAAAATAATGGAAAACAAAATAAAAATACAAGAAGTCCTTGTTGTCGAAGGCAAGGATGATACTGCAAATGTCCGCCGTTTCTACGATGTAGATACCTATGAAACGAGGGGGTCTGCGATTAGAGATGATGATTTGGAGCGTATTAACCGCTTAAATGACCTACGAGGGGTCATCGTTTTCACTGATCCAGATTATAATGGCGAACGCATTCGTAAAATTATCATGGAAGCTGTACCAACTGCTAAACATGCCTTCCTCAATCGTGATGAGGCTAAACCCAGATCCAAAACCAAGGGGCGTTCTCTTGGCGTTGAACACGCTTCTTTTGACGATTTACAAAAGGCCCTGTCCGGAGTGTTGGGTAGTTATGATGACGACAATCACTTTGACATCACCAAATCTGACCTCATGCGGCTAGGCCTTCTCATGGACTCAGACAGCCGCAGGCGCCGCGAATACCTGGGTGAAAAACTGCGCATTGGCTACACCAACGGCAAGCAGCTCCTCAAACGCTTAGAGCTCTTTGGAGTGACTCTGGCAGAAGTTGAGGAAGTGATGGCAGATTATCAAGAAAGTTAAAAATTGGAGGAAAATGGCTACAATCAAATTAGAAAGAGGCACAAAAGGTGCTAATATGTTTCGGAAATTTAAAGTTTTCATCGATGATGACTGTGTTGGAAAGATTAAGAGAGGAGAAAGACTGGAATTTTCTGTTCCAGAAGGTACGCATAAGATTTATTGCAAGATTGACTGGGAACAAAGCAACACCTTAACAGTTAATGCCCCAGCTGAAGGTGTTGATCTACTTGTTAATTCAAAAGGAGCAAGCGAATCTAGTTTTAGAAGTCTGATTCCTGTCGATGGTAGGGATAAGTACCTTGTACTTATTCAACGCTAAACTAGGGAAAAGACATGATTAGGCTAATGACGATGAATGCTTACGATGCTTAATATTTGGATGTTTCGAAAGAAGGGCTTGCTGTCTTTTAACCGCAAGCCGATAACTTGTTTAGCGGCGATTGAGGGGAGTTTATAATTGAAGAAATTATATCTATATGTTTTGGACGGCATGGCAGATTGGGAACACGGTTATTTGTTACAAGCTTTGACTTTGCAGTCGAACTTACCAAAGCAGAAAGTTATGTTGCAAACAGTAGGATTAACAAAGAAACCGATAACAACAGCCGCTGGTATGCTCATCGTTCCTGATATCTCTTTGGATGATATGGAGCTGGAAAATGCGGCTGCCCTCATTTTGATAGGAGCAGATACTTGGCTGCAGTCAGAACAATCGGCAGTCTTAGAAATTGCCAGCTGTTTGTTAGAAAAAGGAATACTTGTTGCAGCTATCTGCGGTGCGACTCTAGGGCTGGCAGATCGTTGTGAGTTAAATACACGTTTTCACACGAGTAATGCCCCTTTTTATCCAGAAATGAGTCCTAATTATAGTGGTCAAAATTATTATAGAGAAGATGTAGCTGTTGGTGATGGTAATCTTATCACAGCAAGTTCGGCCGGCTCTTTACTTTGGGCAAAACTCATTATTGAAAAATTGGATTTGTATTCTAGTGAAACAGTTGCAGCTTGGTTTGACTATTTCTCTACGGGGGATATTTCGGCTTATGCTAGATTGATGTCCTCATTATCAGAGTAGGTAAATAGCTATGATGAAGAAAGTCGCCCTCTTGCGCGGTGTCACACCTGTTTGTAAAAATAAAATTCCTAAGATGTCTTATCTGGCAGAAATCTTGACGAAAGCAGGTCTAACATCTGTTCAAACCTATATCCAGAGCGGAAACATCATATGTGAGACGGATTTGTCAGATGAAAAACTCAGTCAGCTTATCCATATAACGATCAAAGACAAAATCGGTGCAGACTTGGCTGTTATCCTCAAAAATCAGCCGGAGTTAGAACAGGCTGTTTCGGAGAATCCCTTTGATGAAGGCTACGATCTCTCCCGTATTCACTTGGTTTTTACCAATGGTGAGCTAAATGTCGAAAAATTAAATGCGTTATTGCAACAAGACTTTGCTGATGAGGAACTCCGCAGAGACAGTCAGTGTCTCTATATGTACCTGCCTAGAGAGGCTAGCAAGAAAAAGCTCAACACCAATTATTTAGAAAAACAGCTGGGGATTACAGCGACGATGAGAAAATTAAGTGTTGTGTCACGATTGAGTGAGATGTGAGTCTATCACTAGTGCTATATAGATTGCCAAAGAATACTATTTTCATATCATGGCAATAGAACCGGTGGACAAGGCTTTTCAAGCGGGTTATCTGCATGTGAGAAAGCCTGTCGAAAAATTTTCGGAGATCATCGCATAAGAATGCAGAAAGAGTCAATAGTGACAGACTCTGCTTTTTATTTGTGTTACAATAAGAGAGTAAAAAATTCCTTTATTATAATAAAGGCTCTAGCAATTAAGGTTGAATTATATAAGTGTTCGGAAGTGATAGTTATGAAAGTGAGAAAATTTAATGAAATTTGAACCAGAGATTGCTAGAGATATTTTATTGGATATTGAAAAACTACAGCAAGATTCAAATCCTTTTAGGTTCTCAATACCCGAAGAATTCGATAGAGCGAAAAAATATGATATGGATACAATTGCATATCACTGCAATCTTCTTGAAGAAGCAGGATTTTTAAAATGGGATCCTATATATGGAAATAACGAACTACAAATGGGGATTATTGATGGTCTCACTTATGATGGACACCAGTTCCTAGATTCTATAAGAAGCCCAAAGGTATGGAGAGAAACTAAATCTCGCGCTGAAAAATTAGGAGCATTTACAATAGAAGTTATATCACAAATAGCGTCGAATATTATTTCAGATACGATTAAATGATAAATATTGAGAATAAAGGATTTTTATGAGAATCGCAGACAAAGCTGTTACCCGTGCCGTCCTTGAGCGTCATGGATTTACTTTTAAGAAATCATTTGGTCAGAACTTTTTGACCGATACCAATATTTTACAGAAGATTGTGGATACGGCAGAGATTGACCAGAATGCCAATGTCATCGAGATCGGTCCTGGAATCGGAGCTCTTACTGAGTTTTTGGCGGAGAGTGCTGCCGAAGTCATGGCCTTTGAGATTGATGACCGGCTGATTCCGATTTTAGCAGATACTCTGCGTGATTTTGATAATGTAAAAATTGTTAACGAGGATATTCTAAAGTCTGATTTGCAAACTCGTATTAAAGATTTCGCCAATCCTGATTTGCCAATCAAAGTGGTCGCCAATCTTCCCTACTACATCACCACCCCCATCCTCATGCACCTGATTGAGAGTAAGATTCTCTTCAGTGAGTTTGTGGTCATGATGCAGCGTGAGGTGGCCGACCGCATTTCTGCCGAGCCAAACACCAAGGCTTATGGTTCTCTGTCCATTGCGGTGCAGTACTACATGGAGGCTAAGGTGGCTTTCATCGTGCCGCGTACCGTTTTTGTACCCGCTCCAAATGTTGACTCAGCTATTTTGAAAATGGTGCGCCGCGATCAGCCCTTGGTCAAGGTTCAAGATGAAGACTTCTTTTTTGACATCACAAAAGCAGCCTTCGTCCACCGTCGTAAGACTTTGTGGAATAATCTGACCAATCGCTTCGGCAAGTCAGAAGAAGTCAAAGCCAAACTGGAACAGGCTTTGGCAGCAGCAGACATCAAGCCCACCATCCGCGGTGAAGCACTGAGCATTACAGACTTTGCCAAGTTATCAGACGCCCTGCAAGAGGCTGATTTGAAGTGAAGGGAAGTCTGTTATGATTAGGTTCAAGTTAATAGCTGGTTTTTGTGCTATTCTTTACTTCATCCAAGCTGTCCTGCATTTCTTGATTTTGCTGGGGCTTCCTCTGGGTGGCTTCTTTTTTGGCGGGCTTTATACTGTCTTCCCGCTTTGGCTGAGACCAGCCAATCTCTTTTTTGCCCTGGTTTGGTTGTTTTTTGCTTATTTTTACTTGACTTATGGGCAAATGCTTCCAAACCGCTGGACAAAAGCAAGGCAAGACCTTGTCATGGCCATGATGACAGGTCTGTCTCTGTTAGCAACTGTTTTTAATCTCTTTATCAGCAGCAGTCCGCTTGAAAAGTATGGAACAGGCAGTATGACAGCCTTGACTTTTTTCTGCAGTGTTTGGCTGATAATCTTATCAAAAGACCCTCACCTGTAATGGGTGAGGGTCTTAAGTATCATTAAGGAAAGGACGGGATTTGAACCCGCGTGTGAACAAAGTCCACTTGCCGGATTTCGAGTCCGGTGCCGTACCAAGCTGGGCCACCTTTCCATGGTAAAAATAAGAAATGCCTAGATGAGACTAGACATGGTTATCAATTGTTATCAATGCTCGCCTACCTTAATTAACAGGCACTGATAGAATGCGGAGAAAGGGATTTGAACCCTCACGCCCGAAAGGGCACATGCGCCTGAAGCATGCGTGTCTGCCGTTCCACCATCTCCGCGAATATAACTATTATAACCAATTATCTAAAAATTGCAAGTTTGGTTTCAAACCAACGAGGGGCCGCTTTTTATGATATAATATGTCCATAAAATTGAAGAAGGAGCTCATTTGCAAGGAAGAATTATCAAGGCTTTAGCAGGCTTTTATTATATCGAATCTGATGGCCAACTCTATCGGACTCGAGCGCGTGGTAATTTCAGAAAAAAAGGTCGAACTCCCTATGTTGGAGACTTAGTGGATTTTTCCGCGGAGGAGAATTCCGAAGGCTACATTTTAAAAATTCATAAACGCCGCAACAGTCTGGTGCGCCCTCCCATTGTCAATATCGATCAGGCAGTAGTCCTCATGTCAGCCAAGGAACCGGACTTCAATAGCAATCTTTTAGACCGTTTTTTGGTGCTTTTGGAGCACAAACAGATACGTCCGATCGTCTACATCTCCAAGATGGATTTACTGAAATCAGTTGATGAGATGGTAGCTCTAAGGAACCATTATCAGGCCATTGGTTATGATTTTTTCTGGTCTTTGGAAGAGCTCTTGCCCAGACTTGCTGGTCAGATAACAGTCTTCATGGGACAAACAGGCGTTGGAAAGTCAACCTTGCTCAATCGAATTGCTCCGGACTTAAATTTAGAGACAAACGAGATTTCTGACAGTCTGGGTCGGGGGCGTCATACCACTCGTGCAGTTAGCTTTTATGATATTCAGGGAGGAAAAATTGCTGATACTCCCGGTTTTTCTTCTATCGATTATCAGATAGATAATGCGGAGGACTTGAGCGAGGCTTTCCCAGAGATCCGCAAGGCTAGTCATGACTGTAAATTTCGCTCCTGCACCCATACACATGAACCGGGTTGTGCCGTCAAAGAAGCTTTGAAGGCAGGTCATATCTGGCAGGAGCGCTATGATAATTACCTGCAATTTCTGAGTGAAATTGAGAATCGCCGCGAAACGTATAAGAAGGTCATCAAAAGAAAGTAGGTTTTTAATGATTAATAAAATTGCGCCATCCATTTTAGCTGCGGATTATGCCAATTTTGCGACTGAACTGCAACGTATCGATGCCACTGGTGCTGAATATGTCCATATAGATATTATGGATGGACAATTTGTTCCCAATATCAGCTTTGGAGCGGATGTAGTAGCTAGTATGCGAAAGCACAGCAAGCTGGTTTTTGACTGTCATTTGATGGTGGTCAATCCTGAGCGCTATGTTGAGGCTTTCGCCCAAGCCGGTGCCGATATTATGACTATTCATGTCGAGGCTACCCAACATATCCACGGGGCTCTGCAAAAAATTAAAGCGGCCGGGATGAAAGCTGGTGTTGTTATCAATCCAGGAACACCCGTTGCAGCTTTGGCGCCTGTCTTAAGTCTGGCAGACCAAATCTTGATCATGACCGTAAATCCCGGTTTTGGCGGTCAAGCCTTTATTCCTGAAGCTTTGGACAAGGTTAAGACGGTCGCTGCTTGGCGTCAGGAGGGCAACTACCGCTATGATATTGAGGTTGATGGCGGCCTTGATAATCATACCATTAAGGCCTGTCTTGAGGCGGGAGCCAATATCTTTGTGACGGGATCATACCTATTCAAGGCTAGTGATCTGACGGCTCAGGTTCAGACCTTACGAGATGCTCTCGATGACTAAGGTCGCACTTCTGGCAGGGGGAGAGCCGGCCAAACTCCCCAACGATTTTGATATCTATGTTGGTATTGATCGTGGTAGTTTGAGGTTATTGGAGCAGGGCCTGCCTCTTGATTTAGCTATCGGTGATTTTGATTCGGTGACCCAAGCAGAATTTGCTAGCATTACCAGTCAAGCTCAGAAGCTCATCACGGCTCCCAGAGAAAAGAATGATACCGATACAGGCTTGGCTGTTAAAGCTGTTTTTGAGCATTATCCCCAAGCTGAGATTACTATTTTTGGTGCCTTTGGCGGACGTTTGGACCATTTGATGTCCAATATCTTCCTCCCCAGTAATCCTGATATTGCTCCCTATATGCAGCAGATTATTTTGGCGGACAGTCAGAACCAGGTTAGCTTTCGTCCGGCTGGTTGTCACCAGATTTACCAACTTGCAGGTATGACTTATATCGCTTTTATGACCTCAGATGATGCCGATTTACGTATAAAGGGCGCTAAGTATGAGTTGACTGAGGATAATTTCTTTAAAAGAAAAATATATTCCAGCAATGAATTTGCGGATAAACCTATTGAGGTCGCTGTTTCAACTGGCTATGTAATCATTATTCAGACCAAGGACGGGAGATGAGATGACGGTAATTTTAATGGTGCTTGCTTTAGCATGTTTAGGCTTCTTAATTTTCTTAACGATGAAAATAACAGCACTATCTCAACAGCTGGAGAAAAAGCTAGATGATAATGCTGACAATCTTTCTGAACAAGTCTCCTACCAATTGGATTTAGCTCAGAAAGATCAGTCGCTAGCACTCAATCAACACTTCAGTCGCTTGCAGGCCGATCTTTATCAGCAACTAGCTGATATTCGCGATGTTCTTCATCAAAATTTAAGTGACAGTCGGGACCGTTCGGATCAACGTCTGGAATTGATCAATCAAAATCTAACGGCCACAGTCAAAGAGATGCAGACTTCCAATGAAAAGCGTTTGGATCAAATGCGTCGGACGGTAGAGGAAAAATTAGAAAAAACCTTGCAAACCCGTCTGCAGACCTCTTTTGAAACCGTGTCTAAGCAGCTGGAGTCAGTCAATCAAGGACTGGGTGAAATGAAAACGGTCGCCCAAGATGTCGGAACCTTAAATAAGGTGCTCTCCAACACAAAGACGCGCGGAATCATGGGAGAGTTGCAATTGGGGCAAATCATCGAGGACATTATGAGCATTAATCAGTATGAACGAGAATTTGCTACGATTAAAGGCTCCAGTGAGCGCGTAGAGTATGCCATTAAACTGCCGGGGACGAATCGAGAGGATTATATTTATTTGCCGATCGATTCCAAGTTCCCGCTGGAAGATTATTATCGCTTAGAGGATGCTTACGAAGCGGGGTCCAGTGAGCAAATTGAGGCCTATCGTAAATCGCTTTTAACAAGCATTAGAAATTTTGCTAAGGATATCCGCAGCAAATACCTCAACCCGCCGGAAACGACCAATTTTGGAATTATGTTCCTACCAACTGAAGGGCTTTATTCGGAAGTAGTTCGCAATGCAGCCTTCTTTGATAGTTTGCGTCGGGATGAAAATATTGTTGTAGCAGGTCCTAGCACCCTATCAGCTCTGCTAAATTCTCTGTCGGTTGGTTTCAAGACTCTAAATATCCAGCAAAATGCTGATGATATTTCCAAAGTTTTGGGAAATGTTAAAACAGAATTTAATAAATTTGGCGGTATGCTGGCCAAAGCTCAAAAACAGCTCAATACAGCCAGTAAGACAGTTGATAGCCTGCTGACAACTCGAACAAACGCCATCATCAGAGCCCTGAATACGGTGGAGGACTATCAAGACTCCGCCACTCAGTCTCTGCTAAATATCCCTCAGATAGAAGGGGAGGACACCTATGAAAATTAGTCAAATGAAAAAAGGTGAGCTCTTTGAAGGTTTTTACCTGATTAAAAAGGTTGAGCTCCGCAAAACTCGTGCCGGTAAGGATTACCTTGCTCTAACTTTTCAGGATGATTCCGGTGAGATTTCGGGTAATCTCTGGGATGCTCAACCTCATAATGTTGAAGAATTTACTGCTGGTAAGGTTGTTCACATGCAAGGCCGCCGTGAGGTTTATAATGGGATGCCCCAAGTCAATCAGATTAGTCTTCGTGATGTCAAAGAGGGTGAGCCTCATGATCCGGCTGATTTTAGGGAAAAATCTCCTGTCAATATTGAAGAAATCAGAGATTACCTTGAAGGTATGATGTTTAAAATTGAGAATGCCACCTGGCAGCGCATCGTCCGTACTCTCTATCGCAAATTTGATAAGGAATTTTTTACCTACCCAGCAGCCAAGGTCAATCATCATGCTTTTGAAAACGGTCTTGCCTATCATACAGCGACCATGGTCCGTTTGGCTGATAGCATCGGGGATATCTATCCTAATCTTAATAAAAGTCTGCTCTTTGCAGGAATCATGCTCCATGACCTAGCTAAATGTATCGAATTATCTGGCATTGATGGTACGGAATATACTATCAGGGGGAATCTCATCGGTCATATTTCTCTGGTCAATGAAGAAATTACCAAGGCTATCTTAGAGCTTAATATTGCAGATGATCGTGAAGATGTCACTGTTTTAAGGCATGTCCTCCTCAGTCACCACGGACAATTAGAATACGGTAGCCCTGTCCGCCCGCGCATTATGGAAGCTGAAATTATCCACATGATTGATAATATTGATGCTGAAATGATGATGATGACAACGGCTCTCTCCCAAGTGAGCGAAGGTGAAATGACCAGCCGGCTCTTTGCTTTAGATAATCGTTCCTTCTATAAACCTAAATTTTAACTTTTCAAAAGACGAACATTTTTATTAATGTTCGTTTTTTGCTGATTTTTATGCTATAATAAGGAAAAAGAATAAGAAATGAGAAAAAAATGAAGTTAAGAAGAAGCGAACGTATGGTTGTTATTTCAAACTACTTAATCAACAACCCCTATACTTTGACCAGCTTGAATACTTTTGCTGAAAAGTACGAAGCTGCTAAATCTTCTATTTCAGAAGATATCGCTATCATCAAGCGTGCCTTCGAAAACAGTCACATTGGTGTTATCCAAACGGTGACCGGTGCTAGTGGCGGTGTTATTTTTACACCTACCATTTCAGAAGATGATGCTAAAGCCATTGTAACAGAGCTTTGCCAGCGGCTGTCGGAGAGCGATCGGATCCTTCCAGGCGGTTATATCTACCTTTCCGATCTACTCAGTACTCCAAGTATTTTACAAAATGTCGGCCGCATTATTGCCAGCAGTTTTGCTGGTGAGAAAATTGATGCTGTCATGACAGTAGCTACTAAGGGGGTGCCGCTTGCTAATGCGGTTGCCAATGTTTTGAATGTACCCTTTGTTATTGTCCGCCGCGATTTGAAAATCACAGAAGGTTCAACCGTATCGGTCAACTATGCCAGCGGTTCTAGTGACCGTATCGAAAAAATGTTCTTATCCAAGCGCAGTCTCAAGCCCAACAGTAGGGTGCTGATTGTTGATGACTTCCTAAAAGGCGGGGGAACAATTAGTGGAATGATCAGTCTCCTGAAGGAGTTTGAAAGTGAGCTGGTCGGCGTTGCTGTCTTTGCTTCCAATGCTCAAGCTAAACGCAGCAATTTTGTTGATTATAAATCCTTGCTAAAAGTAACTAAGATCGATACCAAAGCTAATAAAGTGCAAGTTGAGCTGGGTAATATATTTGATAAATAAATGAGTCAAATGGTCTGAAGCAATTCTTTTTTTTCTGCACAGTTGATTAGCAGTCTCCCAAATCAGTAAAGCGATCTTACACCCAGTTAATCGTTAGAGTGGTTCAGATATTTCTTTTGGTGATTATTACGCGCAAATCGTAAAATTTCAAAAAATGATAAAAATGTCTATTTTTGTAGTTTTGGGGGTGTGGGAGACTATTTTTAGCTGCCGAAACAAATTTGTAACATTTCTGTAACTGAAATATTGTTGAAATATTATAAAAAAATTAGGATACTATATATAAGTATAATTAGAAAGGAAGGGTTTATTTATGGCTGGACAAATTAAATTGACACCAGATGAATTGCGTACATCAGCTCAGAAGTATACACAGGGTTCACAAAGTGTCCAAGATGTTTTGACATCTCTGACTAATGAACAAGCTGTTATCTCAGAAAACTGGGATGGTACTGCTTTTGATGCTTTTGAAACACAATTCAATGAATTGTCTCCTAAAGTTAGTCAATTTGCGGAATTGCTTGAATCAATCAATACGCAGCTGAATGGTGTTGCTAACACTCTTGAAGAGACTGATAGTAGCATTGCTTCACAAATTAATGGCTAATAGAGGGCTTGAAGGGAGCAGGAAGGGAAAGTCCCTCCCTGCTTTTATTATGTAAGTCAGTAGGTTTTAGTGATTCTAACTGCTGGTTCACATAATAAATAAAAAATTAGAAGGAATAACTGCCGTGAAAAAAAGAGTGCCAAAAGCTCTGAAGCTTATTGGAAATATAGTACTTATTGTTGCCTTATTTTTTGGAACTTTGGGATTGAATATCTGGATGCAGAGAGTTCATAAAGAAGAGGCGACGGCTGAGGCTAATCGCCTAAATATCGCCGTTATTAATGAAGACAGAAGTGTGACGGATAAGAAGGAAACCTATCATCTAGGTGATGATTACATCAAAACGCTAGAGCGAGATGACAGTCAAAATTGGACGGTAACGACACGCTCAACAGCGGAATCAGGATTGAAATCCGGCCGCTACCAGTTAGCGATTTACATTCCTAGCAATTTCTCGTCCAAGGTTCTTGATATTAACAACGTTTTAGTCGATAAAGCAACCGTAACTTATAAAATCAATGCTAAGGGGAGTCAGCAGGTCGAAGCCAAGGCTAAGCAGGCTGGTGATAAAATTGTTTCTGATCTCAACAGCCGTCTGGTTAACATGTATATGGCTTCTGTCCTTGGCAATCTTTACACCGCCCAGCAAAACGCTCAAGCGGTCTCTGAACTGCAGGGCAAGACAATTGGCAGCTATCAGTCGACTCTCTATCAACCAGCTATTAATTTTGAAAATGTTTTTCCAAGTCTGACAGGCTTCTCCAACAGCAGCTTGCAGTCTTCTCTGAGCCTCTCCAAAGCCATGTCAGAGTCGGCTCAAAAGGCTGAACAAGATGGAGTGGATACCTCAGATATGATGCCGACTTTGGCAAGCTTGATCGCTGACTACAGTCAGGGAGATATATCTTCAAAGGAATACACTCAAGGTATAATGCAGATGGATTCCAAAGCACTATCCAACCAACTGTCTGCCATGACTGAGGCCTTGGAAAAATTAGAAGGAGATCAGGCTGGTGTCTCCAGTCTCCTTGGGACAATGCCGCCTGAAGAAGTAGAAGGTTCTGCATCGAAAGCACAAGATAATTCTGATCAGGCTAATAATAACGATGATGGGAAATATCAATCAGAAGGGCCTCAACGCCAGAGCGCTGATGGTGTTCAAGAGGAAGCGGATAACAGTAGTGACAAGGGAACACAAACCTACCAAGAATCCCTAAAACAAGCTTCTTCTCAACTGGATAAACTAGAGAAGCAATTACAATCGGTCAAGGAAAAAAGCGGCGGTCAGATTGTCAAGTCTGTTGAAGATGTGGTCAAGGAAGAACTCGAAAAATACTATGGCAAAGCCCTTAAGCAAGTGACTGTTAAGGATCTTTTGGTAAAAGATGATTCCTTAAATCAAAGCCTGGAGAGCTATCAAACCAGTCTCAATAACCTGGTTTCTCAGTCGGTGAGCGGTCTGCCAGCTGATAAGGTGGCTGATGTTGCCGGCGATTTGAAGGGAGTTACAGATACAGATTATAGCAGCCAGATTACCCAATACGCTGACGATGCACCAGCATCTAGTTATGGCTACAATGCGGGAGATACTGCCGGACTCAAGGCTAATCTGTCTTCTGCAGCCCAAGCAGTCCGTGGCTATGATACAGAAGATGTCAAGGCCTCAACAGAAGTCAAGACCGAGACTCAGGCTAGCTTGAGCTGGGATAAGGATAAAGTGACCATCGAATCTTGGTATGTGACCAAAGAAGATGGTAGTCAAACTGCTCCTGTCAGCCCAGACTCTCCGATTACCGTTGACCTCAGCCAGAACAACACCTTCCACTACAATATCAAGGCTAATAGCGAAGCCCAAGGCAGCGGAGTAGTGAGTGTCAAACTAGGCGGTGTCTCTGTTAATCAAACAGAAGGCAAGACCATTGATGTCAAGGACTATGCGCAAAAAGTCGAAACCTATACTCAGGCCGCCCAGGCTGTAGTGGCAGCTTATAATAATACAGGTAGTTTGCTCAAAGCCTACTATCCTAATGGTGCCGGTCGGTCTGTGACTGATGATTTTCTCAATCAGAGTGCTGAAGACCTCTTAGTCGGTTTGTTAACACCTGCGATTTCAAATGCCCTCAATACGTACTCATCTGATGTAGATGTGAGTCAAGCATTGGAAACCCTGAAAGAAAGTCGTGTTACTCTAGAGGCTAAGTTAAAAGACATCATTTCCACCAATAAAGAGGTGGAGACAGATATTGATAACACCTTAAGTCTCTTGAAGCAGCTTCAACCAGGCGATGCTGGTAAGGTTGATGAGAAGGCAGCTAAGGAGCGTTCAGATAAGTCATCCGATTTATCGAAAAAACTGGCTAAACTTATCTCACAGTCTCAATCTCTCAAAGCCTCTGCTCAGTCCAATGCTCAGGCGGCCTCATCCGTCTCTAAGACCTTTGATTCTTTCAATAAAGCAGCGCAAAAAGCGCAAGAAGACGGTAAGAAACTGTCTGCGGATGCCGAGGTCTTGATGACGAAATTTAATCAGGAGTTATCAGAGACCAATGACTTTGTCAAGTCCTTTAAGGATGTCCTAGACAATGCCTACGATAACGGGGTGCCTAATGAAGCCCTCTTAGAATTTCTGTCCAGCCCTGTTGTTTCACGTTCAACCTCCTATAAATCTCGTGTGACGACTGCTAAGCCTTTTCCTTGGGTATTGCTGCTGGCTGTCATTAGTTTATTTACTGCCTATCTTTTTGCGACGCAGGATCTTATTAGACGTGTAAAGAATCAATTTGCCAAAGGCCTCTTTGCCGACACAGATCCACTTAATGTGGGTACGCTGACAGCTCTAGCCTTAGTTGAAGGGTTGGCTCTAGGGATTGCCTCCGCCCATTTTATGGCCCTAGACCGAGATCTGGTGCCGTCTTGGATTCTGATTTTTATTCTCTTTAGCTTGGTGCTGTTGCACGGTCAATATTTTGTGTTGAGGCACTTGCGCTCACTGGGAATGGGCTTGGTGCTCTACAACTTAGTCAGCTTTATCTATTTCTCCAATGCTCTTGGCGTCAGCTCAGGTTTGACGGGCTGGATGCAGCAGTTAAAACGCTGGAACGTGCTGTCATTGATGGAGAAGACCTTGGCTGCTTATGTTGACAGTATCACGGCAGACGGGAAATTGATTATTCTTTTGCTTCTGGCAGTTGTGGCAGTCATTGCCTTAAATATGCTAGTGCGCTTCCCATGGGAGGACCACTCTCAGGAAGTGTCGGAGAAAGCTTAATAAAATAATACTAATACTCAAAGAAAATTAAAATCAGATCAACTGATAAGCTTATAGATCCTACTAGTAGGGTCAGGCAAAATCAAGGACCTGTCATTTGATTTTCAAAGAGTATGATACATAAGGAGATTATGATGCTTGCTTTGATGAAAGTGCGGTTGGCATTTGAAAATTTATTAAAGCGACGCTGCTTTAAAAACTGTTTAGCGATTGCTCTCGTTTTGGGCTGTTTCCTTTTTTCGCTGAGGGTCTCAGGGATCACAGTCAAAGATAACAGTTTGCGTTTTCAGACTAATCGAGTAGCTCAGGATCAAAATGAAACCCTAGGGCAACAGTCCAAACAAGTCAGGGAACTCTTTAATCCAGAGGAAACACAAAAGCTAAATGAGCGCAAGGATGGCAAGGCTGCCCTCTCTGCTCAGCAGCGCCAACTCTTTCAAACAAGACAGGCGGTGAGAACCAGCCGCAAGCAGAGCCAAACATCGCTTTTTCAAGGCAGCGTCACGCACACACTGGATATTAAGGCCGGACAAGATGAAGACCGCTGGGATATGACAGCGGTCCTATTGTATAGTGGTATTATATCAGTGATCTTAGGAGCGGCAGGAGTGATAAGCTGGTTTGTGGGTCATGGCAGGAGAGAAGGTGAAAAAGAGATAGATGCAGTCGATTAATGTGACAATAGATATGGGCGAGCGGTGTGTGGATCTCAGAATCCCGCGTCGCCTCACCGTTAGACAGCTATATGAGGAATTAAGACAGATTTACCAATTTCCCCAAAAGTCCACTTCTGCTCAGCTTTTGGTGGTTAATAAGGGCTTGGTACTGTCAGAGACCGCCTATCTATCGGATTATCCGATTACGACAGGAGATTATCTGCGTTTAGAGGAGTTTTAGCGTATGGAAGAGCTATTTTACTTTTTAGGACAAGAGTTTACCCTTGTCAAAGATCCCAATATATGGCAGCTGACACTCAAGCGTTCCATGGTCAATTTGACCTATCCGGAACAGCTTGAGCTTTTAGACGCTCCTTCTGCACAACTGCTGCCGCAAACCTATCAAGTTGATGAGGAGACGGTAAGCCTGACTTATGAGGTCCCAAGCTTAGGGCGCAGCTTTGGAGAGGTTCAAGCTTTGCCTATGTCCGAGCAGCTGCGTTTTTCCCTCAATATTCTTTCGCTTGCTGAGGTGACCAGCTACCCATTTGGCTTGATTCTCCACCCTGCCAACCTCTTTATTACCAAGGATTTAACCCTCCAACTGGCTTATCGCAGTCTTCAGGGGCTGATGGTGCCCGTGAGTTTCACTGCCGAGGATTTTCTGAGACAGGCTAAGGCGCTTATCGTCAGCCTCTTTATGAAAGCCGATTTCACCAAGCTTTATGATGGGGGTCTGGAAGTGCTCAAGCTGCCGGCTTTTTTGGAGCCTGTTCGAGCAGCTCAAACCTTAGCCGATTTAGAGGCTTATCTGTTGACGCTCTATCAGGAGAAGCTGGCAGAAGCTAGCCGGACCCAGACCTTGGTGTCTAAGCGCCGCTTTTCGGTCTATAAGTACACCACGATTTGGCTGTCGGCTCTGGTGCTTGTGCTCAGTGTTCCCCTAGTCTATCTGGTCTTTTTCCAAAACCCATTTCAGGCGAAGATGCTCCAAGCTGACCAATCCTTCCTCAAAGAAGACTATAGCGGTCTAATCGATGACATGGAGCGCATCAAGCTGGACAAGCTTCCTTACACCCAGAAATATGAGCTGGCCTATGCCTATGTTCAGGGTCTGGACTTTAATGCGGACCAGCGTGAGGTGGTTATGAATAATATTACCCTCAAGTCCGATGAACTCTACTTGGATTACTGGATTCAGATTGGCCGGGGAGACCATAGCGATGCCGTTGACAGTGCCAAGCGCCTGGATGATGTGGATCTGATCCTCTATGCCTTAGCCGAGCAGATCACAGCCACCCGTAAGGATAGTCAGCTGTCTGGGAAGAAACGCAATGAACAACTCTCCCAACTGCAATCGGAGTATGACCAGTACTGGGA
>NZ_JBHSAC010000015.1:0-2236 GCF_042649885.1 Streptococcus dentapri
GCTATCTATGTGGATAGGCAAAATGGCGCTATTTCAGAGGATCACAGTCTCTCGGAATGGCGATTTGATAACAAAGGAGGTATTCATGAAGAAATGGAAAACGTTATTAGCACTAGGTGCAGTTGGAATATTAGTGATAGGAGGTCTGGCAATGTTTAATCCCTTTACAGGTGAGGATGAACCCATACATAAGCATGAACAGGATAGGGTGGTTAAATATCTCGTTGACCATTATGAATTGGCAAATGGTGATAAAATTAAAACGATAGAGGTGACAGAATTTCAGAAAATTGAGATAGCAGGCTTTTGGAGCATTACTACAAAGGTGAATAATAAGTACAAAATTTCATTTACAGAAGATAAATTGGGTGAAAAAATAACGACTTCTAATTACTCTTCTAAAGAATTCAAAATACGAGAAGATATGGAAAACAAGTGGAGCCTATCTGATATTGAGCTAATTTACTATGATTAAGGGGTTATTATGACAACTGAACAAGAGTATAATAAAATTTCAAAAGAAGTTTATCGTGTTGATTCTGGTAAAGTAGATAATCCTGTCAAAGCAGGAGATACCGTAGCTGGAGATAAATTTAAAGTCCTCAAAGTTGAGGACAACACCGCCAACGGCATGCAGGCTATGGCTGTAGCACCAGTTGATGCCAATGGCAATGTGGATACCAGCGAGGTTGTCATTGCCTATGCAGGAACGAACAGTGCTGATGGTAAAGATTTGGATACTGATCTGCAGTCTGTCGGCGGAGGAAGCAAGAAGCTAGTATCAGGATCAGATATGAGTGTTGACGGGTTGACGATCGCAGACTCTCAGTTTGAAACGGCGATGAGCTTTGCCAAGAAAATTGAAAAAGAATACCCCAAAGCTAAAATCACCACCACAGGCCATTCTCTCGGAGAATCTCTGGCCATGTATGTGGCCTTGAAGCAAGGCTATAAGAATGTCGGCTTTAATGGACCTGATATCCACAACCTGCTCTCGGATAAAGAAATCAAGTATATGCAGAAACACCGTGAGCAGTTTCGTAATTACCGCAATCCCCATGATGGTATTGGGAATATTACCGGCAATGAGACGGAAACAGCTATCTATGTAGATAGGCAAAATGGCGCTATTTCAGAAGATCACAGTCTCTCGGAATGGCGATTTGATCAGGATGGTAATCTTTGTTATCATATAATCCCAGCCAGTTAAGGTGTAGCTGGTTTGGCTTATATGGTAACAAAGGAGGTACTATGAAGAGATGGAAAAAGTTGTTAATTCCATTAGGAATCACGGTCGTTTTAATAGGAGGAGGTCTGGCAATGATTAATCCTTTTACAGGTGAGGACGAACCAAAGTACAAGCATGAACAGGATAGAGTGGCTCAATATCTGGTTGAGCATTATGAATTAACAAATGGTGATGCAATCAAAACGATAAAGGTGATTGAATTTGATAAGAATGATATGACAGGAACATGGCGTATTACAATTACAGTTAATGAAAAATATGATATTTCATTTAATGAAAATGAATTGGGAGGTGAAATTAGGAGTTCGAATTACTCCCCTAAGGAATTTATTGTTCAGGAAAAGATAAATCACATTCAAAGTAACTCTGATATTGAACTGACTTATTATCATGGAGAGTAGTTATGATAACTGAAAAAAATTATAAAGAACTTGCGGATGACGTCTATAAGGTTGATTCTGGAAAAGAAAAAAATCCAGTTAAAGAGGGTAGTTTAGTTGGCGGAGACAAATACCAAGTCCTCAAGGTTGAAGACAATACCGCCAACGGCATGCAGGCTATGGCTGTAGCACCAGTTGATAAGAATGGCAATGTGGATACCAGCCAAGTGGTAATTGCCTATGCAGGAACGAACAGTGCTGATGGTAAAGATTTGGATACTGATCTGCAGTCTGTCGGCGGAGGAAGCAAGAAGCTAGTATCAGGATCAGATATGAGTGTTGACGGGTTGACGATCGCAGACTCTCAGTTTGAAACGGCGATGAGCTTTGCCAAGAAAATTGAAAAAGAATACCCCAAAGCTAAAATCACCACTACAGGCCATTCTCTCGGAGAATCTCTGGCCATGTATGTGGCCTTGCACCAAGGCTATAAGAATGTCGGCTTTAATGGACCTGATATCCACAACCTGCTCTCAGATAAAGAAATCAAGTATATGCAGAAACACCGTGAGCAGTTTCGCAATTACCGCAATCCCCATGATGGTAT
>NZ_JBHSAC010000016.1:0-3686 GCF_042649885.1 Streptococcus dentapri
AGGTGCAGCCTTTTCTGGGTCACCAAATGATTGTTGAGGTAAATAGGCGCTCCTAGATTTTGAAGCTGCCAATTACCATCATCGGACTTTTTCAGCAGCAAGCTAACAGCTTGATTTCCCGATCTGAGATCACTCCCTGCTAGGGGGCCCACTACCAAACGGGACAGGCCATCAATGCTGTAATGGCGTAGGTTATTCGGTTGTGGATAAACGACAAGATCCCCTATACGGATTGCGGTCGTTAGGGGAGCTTCTTTTTCTTTAATTTGATAGAACAAACCATCGCTGGTCTGTGAAATACTGAGCTGGTCATTGAGACGCAGGGCGCCTTTTTCAGGGACCGTCAGAACCTGACGGTAGGTATCACGAAGGACAATGATCTCCATGGTCATTTTTATATTCCTTTTCTTTCCAAAGATACAGAGCTGTTTAGTTGGCATGATAAAAGCAGGAAAGGGACTTCCCTTCCTGCTCCCTTCAAGCCTACTATGATTTCGTTTCTGACTGGCGGAGACCATCCAACTTGGGACTCGCCAGATCAAATATTTCTTTCCTAATGGTACTTATATAGTATCTTATTGAAAAAAAAAAAAAATCAAGGGTATTTTGATGACAAATTATTACAATTTCGTTTCAATCACCAACTAAAAAATGCTATCTCCAAAAAGCTTCCATAACGATACGACTGATCGTTAGCATACTAGGATTGCAGGAGTAAGAAAAAGAGAAGGTGCAGACGCACTTAAAATCAAAATATGGATTGGCTAAAGTAGCAGAGTAAAACATAAAAACTCTCACCTTAACAGGATGAGAGTTACATTATTTTAGGGTTCCTTCTTATTATTCGTCTTCTTCCAGTCCAAAGCCATAGAGGGTTGCAAAATAATCCTCTGGTGTCTCAGCTCGCCGAATCAAACGAACCGAGCCATCTTCTTGCAAGAGAATTTCAGCCGAACGCAGACGACCATTGTATTGATAACCCATTGAAAATCCGTGGGCACCAGTATCATGAATCACAAGTGTATCACCGATACGAGCTTGTGGTAACTGGCGATTTTTAGCAAATTTATCATTATTTTCACAGAGCGAACCGACCACATCAACAACTTCTACTGCTCCCTGAGGATTGCTGATATTAGTGATATGATGATAAGCATCATACATAGCAGGACGCAGCAGATTCACTGCACTGGCATCTACACCGACATAGTGACGGTAAGTATCTTTCAGATGGAGTACCTTGGTAATTAGATGACCATTAGAAGCCAACATAAAACGTCCCAGTTCGGTAAAGATTTTCACATTTCCCAAACCATTTGGTACCAAAATTTCATCAAATTTTTGATGCACTCCTTCACCAATTACAGCAATATCATTTTGTTTATCTGCCGGACTATAATCAATACCGACACCACCAGAAAGATTGATAAAACTGAGCTCAACACCTGCTTCTTCTCTGATTTCCAGAGCCAATTCAAAGAGCTGGCCAGCCAAGGTTGGATAATAGGCATTGGTTACGGTATTGGAAGCCAAAAAAGCATGGAGACCAAACTCTTTAATACCCTTGGCTTTCAAATCCTTATACCCCTGCAAGAGCTGAGCCTTGGTCATCCCAAATTTTGATTCTTCTGGATGATCCATAATATCTGTACCCAGAGAGAAAACTCCTCCAGGATTATAGCGTAGAGAAACTGTTTCAGGCAGCCCTGCGGCCTTCTCTAAGAAGGAAATATCCTCATAGGCATCCAAATTAATGGTAGCATTGATCTCTCTGGCACAGACAAATTCCTCTGGTCTAGTATCGTTTGATGTAAAACTGATATCTTTGATTCCCAGTTCATGCGCCATCATAAGTTCAACATCAGTAGCACAATCAACACCACAGCCCTCTTCCTGTAAAATTTTAAGGATAGTGGGATTGGGTGTCGCCTTAACCGCAAAATATTCCTTGAATCCAGGATTCCAAGAAAAAGCCTCATTGACAGCGCGTGCTGTCTCACGAATGCCCTTTTCATCATAGAGATGAAAAGGGGTAGGAAATTCTGCCGTAATCGCATCAAGCTGCTCTTTAGTAACGAATGGTGTCTTCATATGGTCTCCTTCATGAAAATGTTTCATCCATTATAGCATAGATGACTGGGCTTAGCTAGCTGATTGACAAGAAAAAACCAATAGCCAAAGCTACTGGTTTATCTTATTTGTTGTCTGACAAATAATTATTTTCCGGGAACGTAATCTCTTAAGCTTCGATTTCTGAAACGATACCTGAACCAACAGTACGACCACCTTCACGGATAGAGAAAGTAGTACCTTGTTCTACGGCGATTGGGTGGATCAACTCAACATCGATTGTAACGTTATCACCAGGCATAACCATCTCAGTTCCTGCTGGCAATTCAATTGAACCAGTTACATCAGTTGTACGGAAGTAGAACTGTGGGCGGTAGTTGTTGAAGAATGGTGTATGACGTCCACCTTCTTCTTTAGAAAGAATGTAAACTTCACCTTTAAATTTAGTGTGAGGTTTGATACTTCCTGGTGCAGCTAATACTTGACCACGTTCGATTTCATCACGTTGGATACCACGAAGAAGAACACCAACGTTATCCCCTGCAAGACCTTCATCAAGCTGTTTACGGAACATTTCAACACCAGTAACAACAGCTTTTTGGATTTCATCTTTGATACCAACGATTTCAACTTCGTCATTAACTCTAACGGTACCACGATCGATACGTCCTGAGGCAACAGTACCACGACCAGTAATTGAGAAAACGTCTTCGACTGGAAGGAGCAATGGCTTATCAGTATCGCGTTCTGGTTCTGGAATGTAGTCATCAACGATGTCCATCAATTCCATGATTTTATCTTCTGCTGCTGTATCACCTTCAAGTGCTTTAAGAGCTGAACCTTGAACAACAGGGATATCATCACCTGGGAAGTCGTATTCTGAAAGAAGATCACGAATTTCCATTTCAACTAATTCAAGCAATTCTTCATCATCAACCAAATCAACCTTGTTCATAAAGACGATAAGGCTCTTAACACCAACCTGACGTGAAAGCAAGATGTGTTCACGAGTTTGTGGCATTGGTCCGTCAGTAGAAGCTACAACAAGGATAGCTCCGTCCATTTGAGCGGCACCAGTGATCATGTTTTTAACGTAGTCTGCGTGTCCTGGGGCATCGATGTGAGCGTAGTGACGTTTCGCAGTTTCGTACTCAACGTGTGCAGTATTGATTGTGATACCACGTTCGCGTTCTTCTGGAGCAGCATCGATAGAAGCATAGTCTTTTGGTGTGTTAACTGCACTTGGCAAACGACGTGCCAATACAGTAGTGATTGCTGCTGTCAATGTAGTTTTACCATGGTCAACGTGTCCAATTGTACCAATGTTAACATGTGGTTTACTACGATCGTATTTTTCTTTTGCCATTTAGGAAAAGCCTCCAATAAAATATATTTTATAGATAGACGGTAGGCATACAGTCTAACTTTACCCTACTATTCTATCAAATTGTTTTAGAATTGCAAGCATTTTACATGTTTTTTGGTAATTCTTAGCCTTTGTTTTATTAAAATAATCTATTCAACAATGAAACGATTTTTATAGAAAAGTACCCTGCTTAAGCAGGGTACTTCAGACTGAAGACAAAGCTCTTGGAATTGCATTTCTAAGAGCTTTT
>NZ_JBHSAC010000017.1:0-15467 GCF_042649885.1 Streptococcus dentapri
TCCATTTTTCATCTTAAAGATAAGAGACACCAAAAAAGACAAACCTCCAAAAAGAAGTTTGTCTTCGGTCTGAAATAGGTTACAAGTAATAAACTTGTAACCTATTTTTATTTGCATAAAGTGGCTATATATTATAGAATATAAATGTTTTACTATCTAGATTCTTTTTGATCAAAGTGACCATATATATTTTAAAATATGTGGTCTGTATCAAAGCGATTCTTTTGAAAGGAGAATAAGTGTGAATAAGGTAGAAGTCAAACATTTGACTAAAATTTTTGGCAAAAAGCAACGCCAAGCATTAGAAATGATCAAACAGCAGAAAAGTAAAGAAGAAATCTTTGAAAAAACAGGTGCTACTGTAGGGGTCTATGATGCTAACTTTGAAGTCAAAGAAGGCGAAATTTTTGTTATTATGGGACTTTCTGGTAGTGGTAAGTCAACATTGGTTCGTCTGATTAACCGTCTGATTGATCCAACAGATGGTGAAATCTATATTGATGGAAAGGACATTGCCAAAGCTAATGATGAAGAATTACGTGAAGTTCGTCGTCATAAGATCAATATGGTATTTCAGAACTTTGGCCTCTTTCCTCATCGAACAATTTTAGAAAATACAGAGTATGGTTTGGAAGTCCGGGGTGTTCCTAAAGAAGAGCGGCAGGAATTAGCGGAAAAGGCTTTAGATAACTCCGGTTTGCTGGCCTTTAAAGATCAATATCCTAACCAACTTTCTGGTGGGATGCAGCAGCGTGTCGGTCTTGCCAGGGCCTTGGCCAACAGTCCAGAAATTCTCTTAATGGATGAGGCTTTTTCAGCACTTGATCCATTGATTCGCCGTGAAATGCAGGATGAGTTGATTGACTTGCAAGCAGACCAACAACGTACCATCATTTTCATCTCTCATGATTTGAATGAGGCTCTGAGGATTGGTGATCGTATCGCCCTTATGAAAGATGGACAAATCATGCAAATCGGTACAGGAGAGGAAATTTTGACCAAACCTGCTAATCAGTTTGTACGAGATTTCATTGAAGATGTTGACCGTTCAAAAGTTTTGACAGCACAAAACGTTATGATTCCTGCTTTTACGACTAATATTGAGGTTGACGGTCCTACGGTTGCTTTAAATAAGATGCGCAAAGAAGAAGTGAGTATGCTTCTAGCTGTCGACCGTAAAAGGCATTTGTTGGGCAGTATTTCGGCTGAAAAAGCTTCTCAGGCTCGTAAAGAACATTTAGAGTTGAAAGATGTTGTAGAGCAAAATGTCAAGACGATTTCGCCTGATATGCTAGTTACAGATATTTTCAATGAGATCTATGATTCTGTTACCCCTCTGGCGGTGGTAAACGATAAAGGCCGCTTAGTCGGAGTTGTGATTAAAGGTCGTGTCATAGAGGCTCTGTCAGATCCTGTAGATGAAATTGATACCAATACACCTAAAGAAGACGGCAAGGAGGTAACAATCAATGGATAACTTTTTAACAAACTCAATCCCTTTGGCCGATTGGGTTGAATCAGCTACTGATTGGATTACAAATACTTTCTCAGGTGCCTTTAATGTCATTCAAAACGGTGGTCAGGCCCTGATGGATGGTATCACTAATACACTTTTAATCATCCCGCCACTTTTAATGATTGCTCTTTTGACAATCGCTGCTTTCCTCCTATCTAAGAAAAAGTGGGGTTTCCCAACCTTCGTTTTGATTGGACTGTTATATATTTACAATCAAAACCTTTGGGATGATTTGATGAATACGGTGACATTGGTACTTGTTGCCACCCTCTTGTCGGTGATTATAGGGATTCCGTTGGGGATTTGGATGGCTAAAAGCAACCGAGTCGAGGCTGTAATTAAACCGCTGCTCGATTTTATGCAGACCATGCCCTCTTTCGTTTACTTGATTCCAGCTGTTGCCTTTTTTGGTATTGGTGTGGTTCCGGGTGTTTTCGCCTCAATTATCTTCGCCCTGCCACCAACAGTTCGGATGACCAACTTAGGGATCCGTCAGGTACCAACTGAGCTGGTTGAAGCATCTGATTCCTTTGGTGGAACACCTCAACAGAAATTGTTTAAATTGGAGCTGCCTTTAGCCAAAAGTACCATTCTAGCTGGGGTCAACCAAACCTTGATGCTAGCACTTTCAATGGTTGTCACGGCCTCAATGATTGGGGCGCCAGGACTTGGTAAGGGAGTATTGTCTGCCCTGCAACGTTCGCAAGTTGGTAATGGATTTGTTAATGGATTAGCCTTGGTTGTCTTAGCGATTATCGTTGATCGCTTTACTCAGATGTTCAATCGTCCGAGTCAGGCAAAATCGAAGGAAGCAACTGCTAAGCGAAAAAGATATAGCTTGATTGGTGCAGCTGTTGCAGTTGTTGCCATCATTGGTGCTATTATTATCAATAGTACCGGTCAAAACAATAAAACAGTAACCTTGGCTTATGTCGAATGGGACAGTGAAGTGGCTTCAACTAACGTCGCTGCTAAAGTTCTAGAAAATCAAGGCTACAATGTTAAGCTGGTCGCTTTGGATAACTCAGTTATGTGGAAGTCAGTCTCAAATGGTGAAGCAGATGCTACGCTTAGTGCTTGGCTCCCATCCACTCATGCCGAACAATACGCTAAGTACAAGAATTCTTTAAACAATCTTGGTCCTAACCTCAAAGGGGCAAAATTGGGGCTTGTTGTACCATCTTATACGGATGTTGATTCTATCGAAGATCTTTCAAATGAAGCCGATCAAACGATTACTGGTATTGAACCAGGTGCCGGTGTTATGACGGCTGCTCAAAAAACGATTGATGATTATCCTAATCTTTCCGGTTGGCAGTTACAGTCCTCTTCTTCAGGAGCGATGACAACAGCGTTGAATAAGGCTATTAAGAATAAAGAAGATATTATCATTACTGGTTGGACGCCTCACTGGATGTTCGCCAAATATGATCTTAAATACCTCAAAGATCCTAAAGGAACTATGGGGGGTGAAGAATCTATCAACACTATGGCCCGTAAGGGACTCAAAAAGGATATGCCAGAAGTTTATAAGATCTTAGATAATTTTTACTGGAAAACAGATGATATTGAAGAAGTTATGCTAGATATCAATTCAGGAACTGATCCAGAAAAAGCAGCTGAAAAATGGGTAAATAAAAATAAGGATAAAGTTTCTGAGTGGACTAAATAGTGTTCATATCATTGTCAATCGGTTTCTGATAGCAGAAACCGATTTTTTTATAGTAAAGAAAAATAGTTATATGGATCCAAGTCGGCTTTAAGTGTTATAGTTTTTTATGAAAATCTCAATAAACTTTCTCTGGAGACCAAGGAAACAAAGAGAACCTAGGGTCTGTCTCCTCTAGCCCACTAGGATTCATAGAGTGACTTAAAGTCCAGTCTACTTAGAAAGAGGCTAGATATGATATAATAAAGGCATGGCTAATAAGAATAAATTACTATTGATTGATGGTTCATCCATTGCTTTTCGTGCTTTTTTTGCGCTCTATAATCAAGTTGATCGTTTTAAAAATCCACAAGGTCTGCATACCAATGCTATTTATGGATTTCATTTGATGCTAGATCACATGATGAAACGTATCGAACCAACACACGTTTTGGTAGCTTTCGATGCTGGGAAGACGACTTTTCGTACGGAAATGTTCGCAGACTATAAGGCAGGCCGGGCAAAAACGCCGGATGAATTCCGTGAGCAGTTTCCTTATATTCGTGAGATGCTAAAAGCTTTAGGGATTGCCTATTATGACCTTGATAATTATGAAGCTGATGATATCCTCGGTACTCTAGATAAAATGGCTGAGCGTGGAGATTTTGATGTAACCATTGTCAGCGGAGACAAGGACTTGATTCAGCTGACAGATGACAATACTGTCGTTGAAATTTCTCGCAAGGGAGTCGCAGATTTTGAAGAGTACACCCCCGACTATCTTATGGAAAAAATGGGCATTACACCGACCCAGTTCATTGATCTCAAGGCTTTAATGGGGGATACTTCGGATAATATTCCTGGGGTCACTAAAATTGGTGAAAAAACAGGGTTAAAACTTCTTTTGGAACACGGTAGCCTAGAAGGGATTTATGATAAAATTGACGACTTTAAGCCAACCAAGATGAAGGAAAATCTTATCAATGATAAGGAACAAGCCTTCTTGTCCAAAACTTTAGCGACCATCAATACAGAAGCTCCTATTGAGATTGGTCTTGATGATACGCTGTATAATGGTCCCCATGTGGAAGACCTCGTTGCCTTTTATGATGAAATGGGCTTTAAACAATTCAAGGCTCAGATGGGTGTTGAAGAGATTGTTGAAAAGGCAGACTTAAATTATCAAGTCCTAGAAAAAATTGATGAATCTACTTTTGAAGCAGGACAATTCTTCTATTTTGAGGTCTTTAATGAAAACTACCACAAAGAAGATATTCTTGCTTTTGCTTGGGGAAACCAAGAACAAATCTATGTCAGTAAGGATCTCAACCTATTGAAAGATCCTACTTTTAGGAAGGTTTTGTCTCAACCGTTTAAAACCTATGATTTCAAGCGTACTAAGGTTCTTTTAAGCCATCTAGGAATTGATATCCCTACAGCCTCTTTTGATAGCCGTTTGGCTAAGTATCTACTGTCAACAGTAGAAGACAATGAGTTGTCGACTATTGCTGAATTATATGGACCTGCTCCCTTGCCTAAGGATACCGAAGTTTATGGTAAAGGGGCTAAGAAGACAGTGCCGGAAGATAAGGTATTATTTGAGCATTTGGCCAATAAGGTTTTTGTGCTGGCTGAAACTGAGGACAAACTTAAAGGGCTTCTAGCTAAGCATGGACAATCTGAGCTGCTCTTTGATATGGAGTTGCCTCTAGCCAATGTCCTCTCTAAAATGGAAATTGCTGGAATATCTGTCAACAGTCAAACACTTAAAGATATGGAACTTGAAAATGATGTTACTATTAAGCATCTGACTCAAGAAATCTATGATATGGCAGGGGAAGAATTTAATATTAATTCCCCTAAGCAGTTGGGGTCTATCCTGTTTGAAAAACTTGGTCTCCCTGTTTCTATGACAAAAAAGACTAAAACGGGTTATTCAACAGCCGTGGATGTTTTGGAACATCTGGCCCATCACTCGCCGATTGTTGCTAAGATACTTGAGTATCGTCAGATTGCCAAGCTGCAGTCAACTTATGTGATTGGTCTGCAAGACTTTATTTTAGATGATGGAAAAATCCATACTCGCTATCTACAAGACTTGACCCAAACTGGTCGTTTATCTAGTGTTGATCCCAATTTACAAAATATTCCTGTACGCTTGGAGCAAGGACGTTTAATCCGCAAGGCTTTTACTCCAGAATGGCAAGACAGCGTGCTTTTGAGTTCGGACTATTCACAGATTGAACTGAGGATTTTGGCTCATATTTCGGGTGATGAGCATCTGATTGCTGCCTTCCAAAATGGAGAGGATATTCACACAGCTACGGCTATGCGGGTCTTTAATATTGATAAGTCCGAGAATGTAACTCCCAATGATCGCCGCAATGCTAAAGCGGTTAATTTTGGAGTAGTCTATGGTATTTCTGACTACGGTTTATCTCAAAATCTTGGTATCAGTCGCAAAGCTGCTAAAAGCTATATTGATACCTACTTTAAACGCTTTCCTGGCATTAAAATGTATATGGAAAATGTTGTACGTGAGGCGCGTGATAAGGGCTATGTAGAGACGCTCTTTAAACGCCGCCGCACCTTGCCAGATATCAATTCACGGAATTTTAATATCCGTAATTTTGCAGAGCGGACAGCTATCAATTCTCCGATTCAAGGGAGTGCAGCTGATATCCTAAAAATCGCTATGATTAACCTTGATAAGGCTCTTGTTGATGGAGGTTTCCGGACAAAAATGCTTCTACAGGTGCATGATGAAATCGTACTGGAAGTGCCTAATGATGAACTGTCATCGGTTCGTAAAATAGTCAGGGACACTATGGAATCGGCTATTAAGCTCAATGTTCCTCTGGTTGTTGATGAAAATATTGGTAAAACCTGGTATGAAGCGAAATGATGTCAGCCCATCATAAAATGTTAATATCAAAGGCTTGCGCTTTTATCAGTTCTAATGAAGTTTAAAGGCTATTGCCGCTATTTGGACCTTTGATCAAGTCAATAAATATTAATCGACTAAAAAATTCACAGCAATTTAAGATGGAGTTGGGATATGCACCAGCTACACCTGATCTTTATAAAAATCTATGTAACTATGAATAAATTTATTGGTTCAATATATCAAGTGCCGGCGCGACGATTTAAAGATTTGCTGGTTTTGCTTACTTTCTATTCTATCCTTTCGCAAATATTAGTGCTAGTAAATACTGGTTAATAGTCGTTTCAAGATGATTTTATTTCCGCTGATTGGCAATTTTTAAGATGGAAATAACAGGCAAAGTGGCAGTGATATTCAAAGTTTTATGAAAAAATCTTCCAAAGCTGTTTAGTTCTTGGGAGGTTTTTATTAAGTACGAACATTAATATAATCCTTTAAATCTCGGCGGAGTCCAGCATTTTTGCCGTAATTTTTAACATAACCTGCTCGTAAAATCATTTGAACATCTTGAGAAAGGCCCAAATTTTGCTGGAGTTTTTCTTTATAAGGGCTGGTTTCAATCATAGTGCTAATAGGCTGAATAGCAATATGATACTTAACACAATCATACCAGAAGGCCTGTGTTTTTTGGCCTGTTGCAATCCAGTCAGAAATTGTTTGGTTACTTGTGATGACAAAGAAACCAGCAGTATTGTTGACCTGGTTGGTTAAGGTCTTAATACTTTGCTTAGCAAATGTTTGGCTAGTAGCATTTTGATGGTTCGTTGTGAGATAGTAGAGAGATTTCATCAAAAATCCGAGTCCTAACATATCTCCAGAGATTCCATCCTGTTTCTCCTTGCTTTCTTGATTAGAGAAGCGTAACCATTTATTTTGTTCCTCAAGAAAGTCTTTGTTTTTATGCTGCTTTGTTACAGCATTGATACTGTCTTTTCTTAAATAATCAAATTCCTCGCTGCCCTTGGCATAATAGGAAAGACCCTCGTATTTCTTTTTCAATGTTGACAGGATTTGAGAAGAGATTTCTTTTTTCTGATATTTTCTTTTGTCGGTATGTCGCTGTTTGATGATTTGGATGGCTTTTTCATTAACAGTTTTATTTTTACATTTTTTATAACTAATATGAGCAACTTGAAAATTATTAGCTGTCCTAGGAGAAGTATGCTCAAGGGTCACCTTATAACCATAGGCTTCAAAAGATGTTTTTAATGATTGAAGATAAAAGCCTATAGAGAGGTATAGTTCTCTATTATTAGGATCAACAACATTCAAAGAACGTTTTTTATCTAAATGAACGGTTAAATTATTTTGTTTGCTATCTAAATTGACTTTCCAACTTTGAGTGTTGTGAGAGCTAGCAGCAAAGGAAGCATAATAAAGGGCATGCTCGATATCTGAAGGGACTCCTTTTAATGAGATATCTGTTTTAGTATTAAGAGGTTTTCCTATCATCATAAGGCTACTAAATCCTCCTATTAAAATCATTACAAGAATAAGCTGTAAAATTCTGATGAGTTTGCGATTCATAAAGTCTCCTACTTTCTTTGGTAACAGGACAGGAGGGTCATAAATTCTTCCTTTAAAATAACCTCCTTATCAAAACCTAATAGTTGATAATAATCTTCTTTTTGTTCAGCCATGCGGATAATACCTGATAGAGAACTCCAGATAAAGAGAGTAGCTTTTGCAATATCTATTTCAGGTTTTAGATAATCAAGAAGGATACCTCGTTTAATCATTAAGGAAACTTGTTTATTGAGCTCTAAACCGAGCTTGTAAATGTCCTTATAGACTTGGGGTCTTTCCGAATCAGTGATACTGACAGGGATAGTTCCGATTAACCCTTCAAAGTAAAGCGGGTAATTTTGGCAGAACTGATGAATAGCAAAGCAAATTTGCAGGTATTGCTTTAAGAAGACATCTTGCGTTTGTGGTGGTTTGGATGTCAATCTTTTGACTTGCCGATAGAGATCTCTGATGTAGTCATGGACCAGAGAGAAAAAGATTTCTTCCTTATTTTCAAAATAAACATAAAGGGTTGCTTTACTATAGCCAGCAGTTTTGGCAATCTTATCAACGCTGGTGGCTTCGACACCATTTTCTATAAAAAGTTGGTTGGCGGCCTGCTGAATAGTTTTTCGGTGAGCACTAGCTGGCTTTTTTTTTCGTCTTCCCATAAAAACTCCTTTAATTAAACTAATGGTTTAATTATATTCTCTTTTCTCAATTTGTCAAGCTTTAGACTTTTGCTGAGGGATGTGATATAGTAAGTAAAAAGTTTTATATTGTCTAGCTAGTAGGAGGTGTCTCATGACCTATCATTTTGAAAATCCCAGTGCTGAAAAGATTAAGACCTATTTAGAAGGTGCTAAAAATATAGCAGTTGTTGGTCTGTCCAATCGACAGGAAACTGCGGCTTATGCTGTATCGCAGGTTATGCAGCAGGCTGGTTATACCATCATTCCGGTTAACCCCAAGCTGGCAGGCCAGGAAATTTTAGGACAAAAGGTTTATGATTCTTTAGAAGATATTCCGGTCCATATCGATATTGTAGATGTCTTTCGTCGTTCAGAATTCTTGATTGATGTCGCTAAGGATTTTGTTAAGACAGATGCGGATGTTTTTTGGGTTCAGTTGGGCTTGGAGGCTGAAGATGCCGAAAAGTTTTTGCGTCAAGCCGGTCGTAACAATATAGTCATGAACCGTTGTATTAAAAAGGAGTATGCCCGACTTTTCGGCTGATGGCTAGCATTTTAGACCTTGCGTCAGCAATTATGCTATAATAAAGCTGAAAAGATAATAATAGGAGGTGACTATGGAAAAAGATCGTATGGCTTTAGAGACTTATGAGACAGTTCTAGAACACCTGAGAAATAAACATATACGCATTACAGAGACCCGCAAGGCAATTATTAGATATATGATTGGTACCAGTAGCCATCCAAGTGCTGAGGTAATTTACAAGGATCTTCTACCGGATTATCCCAGTATGAGTTTGGCGACAGTCTACAATAATCTCAAGGTTCTCGTTGATGAAGGTTTTGTTACGGAGTTAAAGCTCTGTAACTACAGCACAACCTACTATGATTTTCTAGGGCATAAAGAAGTTCATATTGCCTGTGAAAATTGTGGTAAAATTATGGACTTTTTGGATGCGGATATCAGGGATATGTATCAGGAGGCCAGCAAGCAGACGGGTTACAAGGTAACTCGCAGTCAGGTGATGCTCTATGGTTTGTGCCCAGAATGTCAGGCTAAGGAAGCAGAAATTTAAGAGGATGTTGATTTGTAATCACAACAAGAATTTTCTCAATAGATTCTATAACAAGAGGTTGGCGCAAAAGTGCCAACCTTTCTTTTTGTTAACTTCTTATATGCAGGAACATCTTTAATTTCAAGAGTGATTTTGTTATAATAAATCTACAGAAAATTTAGAAAAAAGAGGAGAGTCTATGATAACTGCAACTGATGTCGTACATGCTAATAGTGTTTTAAAAGATGTGGTTGAGCGTACCCCGCTTGATTTTGATCGCTACCTGTCGGAAAAGTATCAAGCGACAATCTACCTCAAACGCGAAAATATGCAAAAAGTACGTTCCTTTAAATTGCGAGGAGCCTATTACGCTATCCATCAGTTATCAGACGAGGAAAAGGCACGCGGTGTTGTCTGTGCTTCTGCAGGCAATCATGCTCAAGGTGTTGCTTACACCTGCAAGGAAATGAGGATTCGAGCCACTATTTTTATGCCGATTACTACTCCTCAGCAGAAAATTACTCAAGTCAAGTTTTTTGGTGGCAGTTATGTAGATATTCAGTTAATCGGTGATACTTTTGATGCATCAGCTCAAGCAGCTCAAGATTTTACCAAAGCAGAAGGCCGTACTTTTATTGATCCTTTCAATAATGATAATGTTCAAGCAGGTCAAGGAACGGTTGCCTATGAAATTTATGAACAGGCCAAAAATGAAGGTGTTGATTTCGACAGTATCTTGGTTCCAGTTGGTGGCGGCGGCCTCATCGCTGGGGTCTCTACTTATATGAAAGATGTTTCTCCAGAGATTCGTGTCATCGGTGTGGAAGCTAAGGGTGCACGCAGTATGCGAGCAGCATTTGACAAGGGTCATCCTGTGAAGCTGGAACACATTGATAAGTTTGCAGATGGTATAGCAGTGCAAAAGGTTGGTAGCCATACTTATGAAGTGGCTCGTACTAATGTAGATGACTTGATTGGCGTTGATGAAGGACTGATTTCAGAGACCGTCATTGATATGTACTCTCGTCAAGGAATTATTGCGGAGCCGGCAGGGGCAGCCTCAATTGCTGCGCTTGAAGTGCTTAAAGAAGATATCAAAGGTAAAACCATAGTCTGTATTATTTCCGGCGGGAATAATGATATCAACCGCATGCAGGAAATGGAAGAACGTGCCCTGATTTACAATGGCCTTAAGCATTATTTTGTGGTGAACTTTCCGCAGCGTCCGGGAGCCTTACGGGAGTTTGTGAACAATATTTTGGGGCCTAATGATGACATCACACGCTTTGAGTATATCAAGCGTGCGGCTAAGGGGACCGGACCTTGTTTAGTTGGTGTGACTTTGTCTGATAAAAATGACTATGAGGATCTGCTGAGGCGTTTATCGGAATTTGATCCCTCTTATGTCAATCTACATGGGAATGAAAGTTTATATAATATGCTGGTTTGATCAGTATATTAGATTACTATGTGTTACAATTTTTGATTAAATTAAAGGGGGTTATTATGGGTGGTTTTTTAATTTTTTGTTTATTTTGTCTTGTCATCTTTATTATCTTTTTGATTAGTTCGCTTTATGTGGTACGCCAACAATCCGTTGCCATTATTGAACGTTTTGGACGCTATCAAACAACTGCCAGCAGTGGGATTAATCTGCGTCTGCCTCTTGGCATTGATAAGATTGCGGCTCGTATACAGTTACGCCTGCTGCAAAGTGAAATTATTGTTGAAACAAAAACTAAAGATAACGTTTTTGTGACCCTGAATGTCGCAACTCAGTACCGTGTCAACGAACAAAATGTCATTGATGCCTACTATAAATTGATGAGGCCAGAAGCACAGATTAAATCTTACATTGAAGATGCTTTACGCTCTTCAGTTCCAAAATTAACTTTGGATGAACTTTTTGAGAAAAAAGATGAGATTGCTCTTGAGGTTCAGCACCAAGTAGCGGAAGAAATGTCAACTTACGGTTATATCATTGTTAAAACTCTGATTACTAAGGTTGAGCCTGACGCTGAGGTCAAGCAATCAATGAACGAAATTAATGCGGCTCAGCGAAAACGTGTGGCTGCTCAAGAACTGGCTGAAGCTGATAAGATTAAGATTGTGACGGCTGCCTCAGCGGAAGCCGAAAAAGACCGTTTGCACGGGGTCGGTATTGCTCAGCAACGTAAGGCAATCGTTGATGGCTTGGCTGAATCCATTCGGGAGTTAAAAGGGGCTAATGTTTCTCTGAATGAAGAACAAATCATGTCTATTCTTTTAACTAACCAGTACCTTGATTCGCTTAATACTTTTGCTCAGCATGGTAATAGTTCAATCTTTTTACCCGCTTCTCCAGAAGGTGCTGAAGATGTAAGAACTCAACTGATGTCAGCCTTAAAGGCAAGATAAAATGATATAAAAACGGCTCTCAATTTTTAAAGGCTGAGAGTCGTTTTTTGATTTTCAATTGTTTCTAAGAATTCTTATTAGGCTTAAAACCTGTTAAGATAAGTCCGATTACTAAGCCAAGACCGGCGAAGCAAATCCAGCCCATATTGTAGCTGCCGAGCGGGATGATTTTGGTAAAAAATTTAACAATCCCCTCTGGCATGAGAAAAAGCTGTGTCTGCTTAGCCAGGGTATTGGAGGCATCAAAGAGTCCTGCAATAGCCGTAAAGCTCAATGTCGTCCGATAGATGATGGGATTATCCCCTATAACAGATTTTAAAAAAATAAGGATAATAGTAACAATTGTTAAAGGATAGAGGAGATAAAGAACAGGGATAGACCATTTGATAATGTCTGCTAGTCCACCAAAGTAGAGTGTAGTGGCAATCAGGGTAAAGATTGTTGCCCAAGCAGTGTGTGACAGCTTAGGGATAATCTTATGGAAATATTCAGCACAGGCTGTGATGAGACCGGTTGCGGTCGTCAAGCAGGCTAGAAAAATAGCCATGGCAAGGACGACTTGTCCGATAGAATCCATATAATGGCTGGCCGATTGGATGAGGACAGGACCACCGTCAGAAATAGGTTCTGAGTTGAGAGTAAATTGTCCATTGGAAAAGTTGAAAAGAGATTGTGAAGTTGCACCAAGACGGCCAACAAGAATATAAATGGCAGCAAGGATTAGAGCAGCAATAATACCGGATTTTAGGGTTAGTTGTGCAATAGCTCTGGGAGTTTTAGCTCCATGTCCTTTAGCTGCATCAATAATCAAGATTGCAAAAGCGAGAGAAGCTAAGGCATCCATGGTGCTGTAGCCTTGAATTAATCCGGCGACAAAAGGAAGGTCTCGAAAGCTATCATTGACAGCTGGCGATGCATTGTGAGCTTGTCCCAATTCTCCAGCTGGGGCTATAAAGGAAGCAAAGATAAGAATTCCTAGAAAAATCAGTAAGGCTGGTGTTAGATATTTACCGATACGATCGGCAATCTTACTAGGTTTTACAGCGATTAGATAGGATAAGCCAAAAAAGATTATTCCGTAAATGATTTGAACAGCGACTTTATCGCCAAAGAAGGGCTGAATTCCAATTTCATAAGAGACGGCACCGGTGCGAGGGATAGCAAAAAAAGGACCAATGGAGAGATAAAGCGAAATAGCAAAGAACAGTGCATAGGCTTTTGAAGCTGGTTGTGCAATGGATTCAACATTTGTTTTACCAGAGTAAGCAACTGCAACAACACCTAACAAGGGTAGGGTTACCCCTGTTAAACAAAATCCAAGAATGGCTAGCCAAAGATTGGCTCCAGAATAAATACCTAAATAAGCTGGGAAGATGAGATTACCAGCTCCAAAAAAGAGCGCAAAGAGCATAAATCCAATAATCCAGTAGACAGATTTCTGTTGCATATTGACCTCCGATAATTGACTGAAATTGTATGACAATTCAATTATAGCAAAGACCTGATAGACTTTCAAGATAAGAAAAGAGAGTGAAACAAAAATCGGTAATTGTGATAAAATCGCAATTTCGATTTTATCGTCCTGCTTTTTTCTGCACAGTTGACTAGCTTGGTCGTTATTACTTGTCTTGTAAGGGATAAGATTGCCATCAACCACTGCCGCTTGCTTTAGGATATCTAGTTGCATTTCCAGCTCTTTATTGCGTTTTCTGAGGGCAATCAGTTCACGCTGTTCATCGGTCAGGTTATCAACAGACTTGAAGGAGCCAGTCGTTTTTGCCTGTTTAACCCACTTATCAAAACTTGAGGGTGTTAAATCATATTCCTTGATCAGTTCACTACGCTTTCTTCCTGCATTGTGAAGGTCAACGATTTCTTGTTTAAATTCATCTGTGAATGGCGACGTACTTTTCTAGACATATCTTTTCTCCTGTTTTCTTTAGTGTAGAACACTTTATAAGACTGTCTAGTTTAGTGTAACCTATTCAATCTTTTCAGAGTCGCTAAGACCTCCAGAAGCGTATCTGTCCTTCATCGTCTGAACAGATTTCATTTGATCATCAACGGTGTGGATGGCTTTTTGAACCCTCAAATCAGAGTCCTGTTCGATCTTTTGGACAGCCTTTTGTACCTGCTTCATTTGTTTAGAATCATCGATGATAGCATCTATGGAATGCCCGCCAGAGTCGGTAATCACATAGTCCTCACCAATATAGACGCCTCCTGCCGCATTAGAAGCTTTCGTTAGCGGATCTTCCTGTGTCCTAAAGCGTGTCACTTTCCCGGTGAAATTGGCTTGATCTTTCTTAATATCGTTGACATTATCAGAGCTTCCGACGAGGACTGCTAAAGCTAGGGCCGGATTTTTCGTTAAGCCCGCTGTAACAAAGGGGGCTGTTGGGAAATATAAGGGAGCGGCATTATAGACGATGGTATTTTGAGCATTCTTCTTCAGGGGCACCCGCTGGGCGATATTGCCGCCCAGAGAATGGCCTGTGACTGTCAAGTTAGCAGTGCCATACTTATCCGCTATCTTATCATAGAACTGATAGGCGCTGTCATAGTGATAGCCTTCTCCAAGTGCAACGCTTTCAATATCGGTCACAACGTCCTGTTTATCAACTTTTGCATTGGTCCCTGTGTAAGCGATAATGACTTCACCGGTCTCAGTATCCTTGAAGGCTGTCCCGCTGGTGCCAGTGGAGCTATCGTAGAAGCTGTCAAGGTAGTTAAGGTTGGAATCTGCAGGAACCTCTATATCTTTATTGCGTATTGCGCCTTTTATCATATTTTGCCTTGACTTAGTCCCTAAATCTATGCTGTTTTTTACTACATAACTTTCAATGTCGTAAGTGTATTTTGAAGCATAAATTGTATCATAATTATTAACATTACTTTTGTTAGTCATATCTTCTCCTTAATCATACAGTTTATTAATTGATTCACTGAAAATCGAAGAATCATTAAACTTAAATTTTAGTGTTCTAGCATAATAATATTTATAATTATTTCCATAACCTGATATCTTAAAATCAGTGATATGTACTTTTTTCTTATGTAACAAGTGCTTTACTGAAGAATCTTGTAATTCATAACTTATACTAAAAGTACCACTTTGAACATTATAACTATGTTCTTTCTCTTTCAATTTATCAAGATAGGATTGGTTAATCGTCAAATGTTGAAAAAGAAAACTATCTATAGGCCAATAAGTTTTGACCTCAGAATCTGAGAAAATATAGTGGTCTCCTTCAACTGAGACATCGCTGACTTTTTTATTCTCACCAATCGGGTCTTTAACCAAGTCTCCTTTTATTTCCTTCGTATCAGAATCTCCTTCTACATTCAATTCATAAGTCACTCCATCCTTGCCAGTATAGGACTGTCTTATACCAAACCCATTCGGAAAGACCTTAAATAAATCCTCGAGATTTTTTGTCGGGTAGACCTTGTAGATATCGGACACCCGATTCTTTTCAATCCATTCCCGGCTGTTTTTATTTAAACCACAGGCTGCTAACCCTGTCATAATAAGACCTCCTAATATGATAATAAGCAATAATCGTTTCTTTAAAGTCATCTCCAAACTCCTTCTATAGTATAAATGGATTAGGTTGCTTAATCGACTTAGCATAATTGAAGACAAACTTCTTTTTGGAGGTTTGTCTTTTTTGGTGTCTCTTATCTTTAAGATGAAAAATGGATAAGA
>NZ_JBHSAC010000018.1:0-81459 GCF_042649885.1 Streptococcus dentapri
AATGAAAAGACAGTTGCGAAATATATTCGCGAGTAAACAACTAATCTGGGAGATTAGTTGTTCAATGACATTGCACTTGATAAATTGAGTGTCAAAGAGTATGAAGATCCATTTTCAGATGGCAGTTTTAGAACGAGATAAAAGCCCGTTGTTACGGGCATTAGTCAAGTAATTATAGCACTAACCTGAACGAAGTTCAGCGAACGTCTTTAGACGTCGCTGGAGAGAAACGGCTTATAGCCGGTGTACAAGCCACCCGTTTTCACGGGTGGTTATGACTACACTGCCCTCTTTTTAGTGGTGTTGGGCTTGCTTCCTAAATTTGGAGCTATGGCACAGATGATTCCGAGCCCTGTCCTAGGTGGTGCTATGCTAGTACTGTTTGGTATGGTGGCCCTTCAGGGGATACAGATGCTAAACGAGGTGAGTTTCGAGCACAGTGAACATAACTTTATCATCGCCGCCGTCTCTATTGCGGCCGGGGTTGGTTTCAACGGGACTAATATTTTCGATAGCCTACCGGAGAGTTTGCAGATGTTCCTGACCAATGGGATTATTATCGCTACTTTATCAGCAGTGATATTGAATTTTATTTTAAACGGTAAAACCAAGGATAAATAAAAAGAGTGATTCCCTGTTTGATTTCGATGTGAAATCAAGGAAATCCTCTTTTTTAGGTCTTAGCCTTTCTTTTTCATTTCGCCATGTGGGTAATAAGTTCCTTCTGGCATGTCATTGATGAAAACATGGATAGCTTCTTTAGGCGCCTTGGCAACACGTGAAACGACTTCCGTCACTTCACGTGCTAATTCGATTTTTTGTTCCTCAGTACGGCCTTCAAACAGGTCAATTTTTACAAATGGCATAAGTTTTCTCCTTTTTGTTTTCTTGTATATCAGCCTTGCTGTTCTACCCTTTTATTTTAACATGAAATTTTAGGAGATGATAGGAAGAAATAGTTTTTTTGTTGGCTTAGAAGGAGTAGAGATCTTTTCAAATTTAAAAATGATTCATAATATTTTTCCTGGATTGGCTACTGCTAAAAGAAGCTATTTATGATAGAATAAGATGATAAAATTTTTAGATGGGAAGAGATATTTTTGGCACAGTTATATTTTCGCTATGGCACAATGAATTCAGGGAAATCCATTGAGATTCTCAAGGTCGCTTACAATTATGAGGAGCAGGGAAAACCGGTTATTCTCATGACCAGCGCTCTGGATACACGCGAAGGATATGGCTGGGTTGCTAGCCGGATTGGTCTTAAACGTAAGGCCTTACCAATTTCTGGTAAAACCGATATTTTTGGCTACATTGAAAATCTTGCTGAGAAACCTTACTGCGTTCTCGTTGATGAATGTCAATTTTTAAGCAAGGCCAACGTCTTTGACCTAGCTCGCGTAGTTGATGAACTGGATGTGCCAGTCATGGCTTTTGGGCTTAAAAACGACTTTCGCAATCGTCTCTTTGAAGGTTCCCGTGAATTCTTGCTCTTAGCAGATAAGATCGAGGAAATTAAAACAATCTGCCAGTATTGCAGCAAAAAAGCCACTATGGTATTACGCATTGAAGATGGCAAGCCTGTCTACCAAGGTGAGCAAGTTCAAATCGGAGGACACGAAACCTATATCTCTGTTTGCCGCAGACATTATTACCATCCTGAAATAGAAGGAGACCACTAAACAAATGAATATTTATGATCAGTTACAAGCGGTTGAAGATCGCTATGAGGAATTGGGGGAATTGCTCAGCGACCCTCAAGTTGTCGCTGATACTAAACGGTTCATGAAGCTATCCCGCGAGGAAGCTAACAGCCGCGAAACGGTCAACGTTTATCGTGACTACAAGAAAATCATCCAAGATATTGCTGATGCCGAAGATATGTTAAAAGATGCCGGTGGCGATGCTGAGCTTGAAGAGATGGCTAAAGAGGAACTCAAAGAGTCCAAGGCTGCCAAGGAAGACTATGAAGAGCGCCTTAAAATCTTACTCTTGCCCAAGGATCCTAACGATGATAAAAATATCATTTTAGAAATCCGTGGAGCAGCTGGCGGTGATGAGGCAGCTCTATTTGCAGGAGACCTTTTGCAAATGTATCAAAAATATGCTGAAACACAAGGTTGGCGCTTCGAAGTTATGGAAGCTTCCTATAATGGTGTAGGTGGTATCAAGGAAGTCGTTGCCATGATCTCTGGACAATCGGTTTATTCCAAACTCAAATACGAATCAGGTGCCCACCGTGTGCAGCGGGTACCGGTGACAGAGAGCCAGGGACGAGTTCACACTTCAACAGCAACCGTCCTCATCATGCCCGAAGTCGAAGAGGTGGAATATGATATCGATCCCAAAGATTTGCGGGTTGATATCTACCATGCATCGGGTGCTGGTGGACAAAACGTCAATAAAGTGGCGACAGCCGTTCGTATGGTCCATATTCCAACGGGTATCAAGGTAGAAATGCAGGAGGAGCGTACTCAGCAGAAAAATCGGGATAAGGCTTTGAAAATTATCCGTGCGCGTGTAGCTGATCATTTTGCACAAATCGCTCAAGATGAACAGGACGCTGAGCGTAAATCAACAGTTGGTACAGGCGATCGCTCAGAACGTATCCGCACCTACAATTTCCCACAGAACCGCGTGACCGATCACCGCATCGGCTTGACCCTGCAAAAGCTAGATAGTATTTTGGCTGGTAAGTTAGACGAGGTAATTGATGCCCTTGTTCTCTATGATCAAACTCAAAAATTGGAAGAGCTCAACAAATGACCTATGCTCAAATTTTTGTCACTTATGAAAATCAGCTAGCAGCAGTGGGGGAAGAAGCAGAAAGTTTGACTTTTACCTTTCGAGCTCTTAAAAATCTAGATATGACAGCTTTTCTCCTCCTCTTACGTCAGGAAGTTAGTCCAGAGGATCAGGCTTTAATTGATTCTATTGCTAAAGAGCTTTTAGCCCACAGACCTGCTCAGTACATCATTGGTTACGAAATCTTTTACAATCTAAGATTCAAGGTGGATGAGCGAGTTTTGATCCCCCGACCGGAAACAGCTGAATTGGTTGATATCATTCTTGCGGAGAACAAGCAGACTGAACTAGCTGTCCTAGATATAGGGACAGGGAGCGGAGCTATCGCTATTTCCTTGGCTTATCATCGCCCAAGCTGGTCTGTAACAGCAAGTGATATTTCAGCTGATGCTTTAGCAGTAGCTGCAGAAAATGCTTCTCACTATCAGACAGCACTCAAGCTTATCCAATCTGATGTTTTCAGTAACCTTTCAGCTCCTTTCGATATAATTGTGTCCAATCCGCCCTACATAGCTAGGGCAGATGAAGATGAAGTAGGGCTCAATGTTTTGGCTTCAGAGCCTCACCAAGCTCTCTTTGCTGAGGAAGAGGGCTTAGCAATTTACCAAAAAATTGCTCAAGGAGCTACCAGCCATTTAAAGCTGAATGGAAAAATCTATTTAGAAATCGGCTATAAACAAGGGGAGCGGGTTAAGGCCCTCTTTCAAGATCAGTTTCCAGATAGATGCGTCCGCATCTTACAGGATCAATTCGGTCAGGACAGAATGGTGGTGGTGGACAATGGATGAGATCGTCCAAAAATTAACGAGTGCTCAACCGGTTATTTTGCCGACTGAGACAGTTTATGGGCTCTTTGCTCCGGCTTTTGATGAGAAGGCTGTCAATCGGGTCTATGAACTGAAACAGCGTCCGCGCGACAAGGCTATGAACCTAAATGTTGCTTCCTATAAGGATATTCTAAAATTCTCAAAGGCTCAGCCTATTTTTCTTAAGTCTCTCTGTGAGGCCTTTCTGCCCGGCCCATTGACCATTATTCTCAAGGCCAATGACAAGGTGCCCAGCTGGATTAATTCAGGTCTTGATACGGTTGGCTTTCGCCTTCCCAAGCATCCTGTGACTCAGCATTTGATTAAAGAATATGGTCCTTTGATTGGTCCTTCTGCTAATCTTTCAGGGAAGGCGAGCGGTAGCAAATTTGATGAGCTTGTGGTTGACTTTGCTGGACAGGTAGCAGGAGTAAAAGATGACGAAGCCATTACTGGTCAAGATTCGACAATTCTGGATCTGTCTGATACTCGTGCTAAAATCCTGAGACAAGGAGCGATTACTAAAGAAGATTTGCTAACAAGAGTTCCTGAATTAGACTTTTATTGAAAACCAATTCGCCAAACGATGGAACATTAACTTATTTTATAGATATGAGGTAAACTTATGATTTTTGACAAAGAAGACTACAAGGATTTTGACCCTGAATTGTGGCAGGCTGTTCAAGCAGAAGGAGTGCGTCAGCAAAATAATATTGAGCTGATTGCTTCAGAAAATGTTGTTTCTAAGGCTGTTATGGCAGCCCAAGGAAGTGTCTTGACCAACAAATATGCAGAAGGTTATCCGGGCAAACGTTACTACGGTGGTACCGATGTCGTGGATGTTGTAGAAAATTTAGCCATCGAACGCGCTAAAGAGGTATTTGATGCTAAGTTTGCTAATGTTCAGCCTCACTCCGGCAGTCAGGCCAATGCGGCAGCATATATGGCCCTGATCCAGCCTGGGGATACTGTATTGGGAATGGATCTGTCAGCCGGTGGTCATTTGACTCACGGATCTCCTGTTAGTTTCTCTGGCAAGACTTATCATTTCCTACCTTACAATGTGAATAAGGAAACTGAGGTGCTTGACTATGATGAAATTTATCAGTTGGCCCAAGATTCTCAACCTAAATTGATTGTTGCTGGTGCCTCAGCTTATTCGCGGATCATTGATTTTGCCAAATTCCGTGAAATTGCAGACAGTGTTGGAGCTTATTTGATGGTTGATATGGCCCATATTGCTGGACTGGTCGCAGCTGGTCTCCATCCTAATCCAGTACCTTATGCACATGTGACCACTACCACGACTCACAAGACCCTGCGCGGTCCTCGGGGTGGTCTGATTTTGAGTAACGATGAAGATATCGCTAAGAAAATCAATTCTGCCGTCTTCCCTGCTTTACAAGGAGGACCTTTGGAACATGTTATTGCTGCTAAAGCAGTGGCCCTCAAAGAAGCTTTGGATCCTACCTTTAAAGACTATGGAGAAATTGTCATCAAGAATGCCAAGGCAATGGCCGATGTCTTTGCCGCGCACCCAGAATTTCATGTCATCTCTGGCGGTACTGATAATCATGTCTTCTTAGTTGATGTGACCAAGGTTGTCGAAAATGGCAAACTTGCTCAAAACATCCTTGAAGATGTCAATATCACCTTGAATAAAAACAGTATTCCTTTTGAAACACTATCACCATTTAAAACTTCAGGTATCCGTATCGGTAGTCCTGCAATTTCTAGCCGTGGCATGGGAGTTGCTGAGAGTACGAAAATCGCCGAGTTGATGATTCAAGCACTCGAAAATCATGAAGACAAAGCTGTTCTTGAACGCATCCGTCAAGATGTAAAGACCCTGACTGATAGCTTCCCACTGTATTAAGATGTTAGATTTATACCTAAAAAAAATTATCGTTCATCAATTTAGCCCTGATGATACGGAGATTATCTTCGCCGACAAATCATTGACTCTTACGCCAAAGCTGGATGAATATTTTCGCAAAAAATTAAGCAAGGTTTTTACGACTGATGCTAAGCGCGGACATTTTGATCCTGAAAATGGCTTTCTTGCTAATTTAGACGGTAATCTTATGGAATCTTCCCGTAAGATTGCCCAGCTCTGGAAAGAGGAATTTGTCATCAGCGAGGGTCAAAAGACCAATGACCTTGTCTTTATTCAATTTGATAAAGAAGGTCTTGAGTATTTTGCTTTTTTACGGCTGGCCTTAAAAGAAGGTTTGGCACATATTCTAGGGGATGCTGAGCAACCCTTAAAGTTGATTCAAAACAATCTACCTAGTGCGGCTCAGACACCGGATGAGGCTTTGGTTATCAACCGTCAAACCAATCAATACTACCTGATTGAAAAGCGCATTAAGCACAATGGTAGCTTTGCTAACTATTTCTCTGAAAATCTACTCAAGGTACATCCGGAGCAATCTGTGAAAAAGTCTATCAATCTCTTGGAAAAGACGGCCCAAAAAGTAGCTGACGACTTTAATAAGGACGATTTTAATTTTCAGTCCAAGATGAAGTCAGCCATTTTCAAAAATTTGGAAGAAGATCAGGAACTTTCACCAGAGACCTTAGCCAATCAACTCTTTGATGACAATCTAACAGCTCGCCTAACTTTTGTAGATCAACTCAAAGAAACCATTCCTCAACCAATTTCAGTGGCGGATGTTGATTATTCTCATCAATCCAAAAAGTTAGAAAATCAAAAGTTATCTCTATCGAACGGTATTGAATTGATTGTACCTAACCAAATTTATCAAGATGCCGAATCGGTAGAATTCATCCAAAACGCTAATGGAACGTATTCCATCTTAATTAAAAATGTTGCAGATATTCAAAACAAATAATATGTTTAAAAAGATTAGACGATTGATATATATCCTTCTCCTCCTCCTGCTTATTTATAAAGGGATTACAGTTTATCGGGCAGTTAAAAATGTTCTAGCTTATCGCCCCTTGGTCGAGCAAGTTTTGGACGAGGATGACAATGATACTAATGAGGATCTGGTCTTAGCAGTAATCTATACCGAAACCAAGGGACAATCAGAGGATGTCATGCAGTCCAGCGAAAGTTCCACCGGAACAACTGAGTCAATCAGCGATAATCGCTCCAGTATCAAACAAGGAACCAAGGTTCTGGCTGAAAACCTTGAAAAAGCACAGGCTGCTGACACCGATTCTTGGACTGCCATTCAAGCCTATAACTATGGTTCGTCTTATATCCCCTATGTTTCCAAACACGGGGGTAAAAACACTATCGATTTAGCTAGGAAGTATTCTAGAGATGTTGTAGCTCCAAGTCTGGGTAATAAGAGCGGCCGCACCTATCATTACTACAATATTGTTTCCATTCTCTATGGAGGTGGTAAACTTTACGTTGATGGGGGCAATATTTACTATGCCAAGCAGGTTCAGTTCAATCTCTTTTTGATACGTCTGGTTGATAGGTTATAAAAATTATGAAAAAATTATTCGTCTATTTTAGAGGTTATCTCAAAGAAACTTTCTTAGGTCCTATTTTCAAGCTGCTGGAAGCTAGCTTTGAATTGCTGGTACCTCTTATCATTGCAAAAATCGTCGATTCTACGATTCCTCACAAAGATAAAAATCATCTGTACGGGATGATTTTTCTTCTATTTTGTACAGCAGTTCTTGGTGTCATTGCAGCAGTAACAGCTCAGTATTTTTCGGCCAAAGCAGCAGTAGGTTACACCAAACAGTTGACCAAGGATCTCTACCGAAAGATTATGCGTTTGCCCAAGGAGAATCGGGATCGCTTGACGACCGCCAGTCTTTTGACGCGTTTGACCAGCGACACCTTTCAGATTCAGACGGGTATCAACCAATTTTTGCGACTTTTTCTCAGAGCTCCGATTATCGTTTTCGGATCAGTTATTATGGCTTTTTTAATCAGCCCTCAAATTACTCTGTGGTTCCTATTGATGGTAGCTCTCTTAACTCTGTTGATTTATGGTATGTCACGACTAGTCAACCCTCTCTATTTATGCATCAGAAAATTGACTGATAAGATGGTAAGCTTAACACGGGAACAACTCGAAGGTATGCAGGTCATCCGTGCTTTCGGTCAAACTGACCGCCTCAAGAAGCAGTTTGCCGACCATAATCAACTCTATACTAAGACTCAGCTTAAAACAGGGGCTCTGGCTAGCTTGGTTAGTCCCCTAACCTATTTCATTGTCAATGGAACGCTAGTTATTGTGGTTTGGCAAGGGAATCTTGCGATTGCTGATGACGCTATCAGCCAAGGAACCTTGATTGCTTTAGTCAACTATCTGCTCAATATCCTGACCGAATTGCTCAAACTAGCAATGATGGTGACCAATCTTAACCAGAGTTTCATTAGTGCTGGCCGAATCACCGAAGTTTTTTATCAAAATGAAGAAGACCTAGAAACCAGTATTGAAAAACTAAAACCAGATGTTCATCAAACTCTTGCTATTTCAGATATCAGCTTCACTTATCCAACGGCAGCCCAAGCCTGCCTATCGGATATTTCCCTAAAAATGTCTCAAGGTCAGACCTTAGGAATTATAGGGGGAACAGGATCGGGTAAATCTACCTTGGTTCAGTTGCTTATGGGACTCTACCAAGTTCAAAAGGGACATATCAGTGTTTTTAATCAAGGGCAAAGTCCATCCAATCTAGCAGAATGGCGGTCTTGGATGGGGCTTGTTCCTCAAAAAGCCGAGCTATTCTTGGGAAGCATTCGCTCCAATCTAACCTTAGGTTTAGAGACTGACGAAATATCTGACGGTAAGCTCTGGTGGGCCTTGGATATCGCCCAAGCTAGCGATTTTGTCAAAGAAAAAGAAGCAGGGCTGGATGCTGAGGTTAAAGAGTTTGGTCGTAATTTTTCTGGTGGACAAAGACAGCGTCTAACCATTGCCAGAGCTATTCTTAGACAGGCTCCTTTTTTAATCCTAGATGATTCAACTTCCTCCTTGGATTACCTGACGGAGAACCGGTTGCTCAAAGCCATTAGCTCGGAGTTACAAACCAACCTTATTTTAATTTCGCAGCGAACCAATAGTCTAAAGGAAGCCGACCAAATTCTGGTCCTAGAAAAAGGAAAACAAGTTGGACTTGGTTGTCACGAAGAACTTTTGGAACCCTGCTCCACCTATAGAGAAATCCACTATTCGCAACACGACAAGGAGGACCAAGCATGATATCTTCACCATTAAACCGTTTGGTCCGCGATTTCTCCAAGCAAGGTCTATGGCTCAGTTTTGCTCTAGTAGGGATTGTTCTGCAGGTCACATTAACGATTTATCTTCCAATATTAATTGGAAGAGCAGTGGATGCGGTCGTGCTCCCTGACAATCGTAGCCTAATCTTAGGCATTATCTTAAAGATGCTGATAATCATTGTGGTTAATACGCTAATCCAGTACCTCAATCCTCTTATATATAACAAGCTAGTCTTTGAATTTAGTCGGGATTTACGCCAACGAGTTATTGAGAAAGTCCATCAGCTTCCTATGGCCTATCTAAGCCAATCAGTTGGCGATATGGTTAGCCGAGTCACAACTGATGTTGAGCAGCTCAATAACGGTCTGCTAATGGTTTTTAACCAGTTCTTTGTCGGTACCCTAACTATTCTGGTCACCTTAATCACCATGGCTAAAATCGATACATTGATGATGATGCTAGTACTCTGCTTGACGCCCCTGTCTCTCTTTTTAGCTCGCTTTATTGCACGAAAATCCTTTGTTCTCTTTCAAAAACAAACACAGGCTCGTGGCCGTCAGACCCAGATGGTTGAAGAGAGTTTGAACCAAGAGAGTTTAATTCAGAGTTTTAATGCGCAGGAGCAATTTATTGAGCGCTTTTTCGATCTCAATGAGGATTATGCCAGCTATTCTCAAAAAGCTATTTTCTATTCCTCTATTGTTAATCCCGTGACACGTTTTGTCAATGCTCTTATTTATGCACTTTTAACAGCAGTAGGAGCTCTGCGTATCATGAATGGTGCTTTTTCCATTGGTCAACTGACAACTTTTCTTAACTATGTTATCCAATATACCAAGCCCTTCAATGATGTATCTTCAGTCCTAGCAGAATTACAGGGGTCCCTGGCTGCTGCTCAGAGGCTTTATCAGGTATTGGATCAAGCAAGTCTCGCCGAAACAGGTCAGCTGGAGCTAGTAAGCGACCAAGTTCAAGGGCAGATTGATTTTGAAGAGGTTAGTTTTGGCTATACGCCGTACAAGACCTTGATTAAGAATCTCACTATCCATATTCCGCCTGGCAGCCGTGTGGCTATCGTTGGTCCGACAGGTGCGGGGAAATCGACCTTAATCAATCTTTTGATGCGCTTTTACGAAGTAACAGCGGGACACATTTTATTGGATCATCAGCCTGTCACTAACTATACTCGCAGTAGCTTGCGACGACAGATTGGTATGGTTCTTCAGGAGACTTGGCTTCAGGAGGCTACGGTGCATGACAATATTGCCTTTGGACATCCCAATGCTACGCGAGAATTGGTCGTAGAAGCAGCCAAAGCAGCTAATGTCGATTTCTTTATCAGACAGCTTCCTCAAGGTTACGATACTTACTTAGCTGATGCCGGCGCCTCCTTGTCTCAAGGGCAACGCCAGCTGCTGACCATCGCTAGAATCTTCGTTGCTGTCCCTAAAATTTTAATTTTAGATGAAGCGACCTCTTCTATTGACACACGCACTGAGAGCTTGATTCAAGATTCATTGGAAACTCTTATGCAGGGACGAACCAGTTTTATTATCGCTCATCGCCTGTCAACAATTCAAAAGGCTGATATCATCCTAGTTATGGTTGAGGGAGATATTGTTGAACACGGTACTCACTCAGAGCTCATGGCAGCCCAAGGTTTTTATTACCAAATGCAGATAGCTCAAAATCAATCCTAAGGAGGAATTATGAAATTTACAGCTATCCATCATATCGCTATTATCGTCTCAGATTATGAGAAATCCCGTGACTTTTATGTGAATAAACTAGGGTTTGAAATCATTAGTGAAAATCATCGGCCTGAACGCCACGATTATAAACTTGACTTAAAATGCGGACAACTAGAATTGGAGATTTTTGGCAATAAGATTACCGATCCAGCTTATAGTGCACCACCTAAACGGATTGGTAGACCTGAGTACGATAGAGAAGCCTGTGGTCTGCGCCACTTAGCCTTTTACGTAGATGATATTGAGACCTATAAAGCAGAGTTGGAGCAGCAGGGCATCTTTGTCGAACCGGTTCGCTTTGACGATTATACCGGAAGGAAAATGACTTTTTTCTTTGACCCCGATGGTCTTCCTTTGGAGTTGCACGAATAGAGCGCCTACATATTTAACATAATAATAATTATGTTAAATATGTTTTAAAATAAACACTGTGGTCGATACCATAAAATGTCAGATCCAATCAGGATTTTGAATTCTGATTTAACTAAGGTTCATTATCATCGAATTCAGTGCCTTTCTTAAAAGAAAGGCTGCAAAGAAGACTCTTTAAGGCTCGGTCAATCACATAAAAAGACAGGATGTTCTGAATAGCCCCCCTAAAGTTAGACAAAAATCTAACAATTGGGGTGCTTTTTGTGTAAAATTAATTTATGAAGATACTGATGAAAATTTTAGGCTACTTTTTTGTAATGGAAGGCTTTGTCATTTTATTAACCATTTTTATCAGTCCATTTCTCAGTCTCGCTAGCATTCTCACATTTCTGGTGTCAGTGGTCTGGAATCTATTGTTTAAAAGATAAATGATATTGTAGTGAGAATATGATAAAAGCTGAGTTTTTATCCTCAGCTTTTTCCATATTTAAAGCCTGCCATCATAAAAGAATAAAAGGCTTTATAAAGATAAATCCGAATTTAATAATTCGTTTTATTCCCACTCAACAGTTGCTGGTGGCTTGCTGGTGATGTCGTAGACGATGCGATTCACGTGATCAACTTCATTGACGATACGAACTGAGATTTTCTGCAAAACTTCCCAAGGGAGTTTTGCAAAGTCGGCTGTCATTCCATCAATAGAGGTGATTGCACGAATGGCGATAGTGTAATCATAAGTTCGACCATCTCCCATAACGCCGACAGAGCGCACGCCGGTATTGACTGTGAAATATTGCCAGACATCACGTTCAAGCCCTGCCTTGGCAATTTCTTCGCGCAAAATAGCATCAGATTCACGTACGGTTTCCAGTTTTTCAGCCGTAATGTCTCCCATAATCCGAATAGCAAGACCAGGACCTGGGAAGGGCTGGCGCCAAACAATTTCATCTGGCATTCCTAAAGCAGTGCCTAGAGCACGAACCTCATCTTTGAAAAGACTATTGAGCGGTTCAATCAATTCGAACTGCATATCCTCAGGCAATCCGCCCACATTATGGTGGGACTTGATGGTTTGCGCAGTTTCGGTACCGGACTCGATAATATCGGTATAGAGGGTTCCCTGTGCTAGGAAGTCGACGCCCTTAAGTTTGCTGGCTTCATCATCAAAGACATTGACGAATTCATTTCCGATGATCTTACGTTTTTTCTCTGGATCATTAATATCAGCCAATAAGTCGAGGAAACGTTTAGAAGCATCGACACGAATAATATTGAGTCCGAATTTGCCTCCTAGCATTTCCATTACTTGATCACCTTCATTTTTACGAAGTAGACCATGATCAACAAAGATACAGGTCAGCTGATCGCCGATGGCGCGTTGCAGGAGGACCCCGACGACAGATGAATCAACCCCACCTGACAAACCAAGGAGGACCTTGCGGTTCCCAACCGTTTGACGGATCTTAGCAACTTCCATATCAATGAAATTGTCCATAGACCAATCGCCCGTAGCTCTACAAATATTGATAGCGAAATTACGCAGAATATCATTTCCGTATTCAGAATGGCGTACTTCTGGGTGGAATTGAATTCCATAGATTTGGCGATTAGTGTTTTCAATAGCAGCGTAAGGACAGTCAGCAGAATCTCCCACTAATTGGAATCCTTGAGGGATTTCAATAACAGCATCGCCGTGGCTCATCAAAACGACTTGATTATCTGGAGTACCAGCAAACAGAGCTGAACTTTGACGGAGTTGGAGAGTAGATTGCCCATATTCGCTATTACCTGTTTGACCGGCTGGTAGGACCTTACCACCGAGACGATCCGTCAGTAGTTGCATACCATAGCAAATCCCCAAAATAGGAATGCCTAAGTCGAAGATTTTTTCATCGATACCGAAAGAATCTTCGGCGTAGACGGAGTTTGGTCCACCAGATAGCACGATACCAATCGGATTAATGGCTTTTACCTCATCAGCCGTAATTTTATGGCTTTTTAATTCAGAAAAGACTCCGATTTCACGAATACGGCGAGCAATCAACTGATTGTATTGACTGCCGTAGTCTAAAACGATGATCTTTTCAAGATTATTAAATTCAGTCATCTTAACCCTTTCCATTTTACCGGTTTGACCGGCAGTTATCACAATTATTTTAGCACACTTTAGCTGTTTACGCACTCGAAAATTCAGAAAAGAAATCTCCTCTATTCTCACCAGAAAAACTATGTTATAATAATCTCTATGCGAGAAAAAACTCCCCCTAAAACACATAAAAAAGAGATCAAACAACCTCTGTTGCGAGAAAACCGCCAAAAACAAAAGAGCAAAGGGCTCTTTCGTTGGCAAGAATTAGTAGCTCTCGCAGTTTTAATCGTTTCCGCCATTATCTTACTGCTTGTGACAGGTAGTTTTAAAGTTCTGAAAGGAGACGTGTTAAATATTACCAGTCATTTTCAAATCGGTTCTGAAAATCTGAAACCCAAGTATCAACAGAATCAAGTTGTTCAAGTTTCTGAGGGAACTGATAAGTCAATTGGCGGTAAAGATTTAACCCGGTATAAGCAGTGGATTGGTAAAATCCAGTCTAACAATCAGGTGGATACTGATGATGGTAAATCTGTCATGACCTATACCATCGCTTTTGATAACGGTGACAGTATCAAGGGTGTCAAGGAATCTGATATCGCTCAAGCGCCCCATTCAAAGTTTAGCAAGGATAAGATTGTCCAAGTTAGTCAATCTGCTGAAACTGACCTTGATGGTTACGACCTAAGCGGTGTCAAAGGAGATGCTGCCAAGGTATCTTCCATCGGATATAATTACTCTGACGGTGGTGGTTATAAATATGATCTCAGTTTTGATGATGGGACAACTTATTCCAACGTTGCCGAGTACAGTTTGAATGATATCTATCATGTTGACCTTAAAGAACATAATTCGGCTGCTCAGAACAATCAAGTTTTAAAAGATTCTTTTCAGTATGCCAAGGACCATCCCGGTACTATTTTAGGCTTGCCAAGCGGTAACTTCACCATCGGTAGTCAAAATCCAGAATCCGACTATATTCTGTTGGCTTCCGATACACAAATTCGCGGGGATAACACGAAATTAGTTGTTGATGGGACAGCCTATTGGTTTGGTCTAGCAACAGGTTCAGGAGCTTCAGATGGCGTTCAGAATTTCACCATGAGAGATATTACTGTTGAAGCCAAAGATCTAACCAACGGAGATCAATTTATGGTTATGGCTAACCATGGTAGCAACTGGGATATTGCTAATAATACTTTCACCATGGTTCATAAAAAAGGTAGCCATGTTTTTGATTTGGGCGGTCTTCAAAACTCCAGTTTCACCGATAATAACTTCATCGGCTATGCACCTGATCTATCCAACACGACATCCTTGTCTGATGTATCGGATGATCATGCCGTTTATGCAGAAGCTATTCAATTCGATGCTTCCGATAATAAAGGTGTCTGGGATGGTGGACTCATTCAAAAAATTGATTCAAATTACACTAGCAACAACCAGAATAAAGTACTCTCCAATAATATCAAAGTGACAGGAAATTCCTTCCTCCCTTACAAGGACAGTTCTGGGAAAATTGTTGCCTACAGTGCCACACTGGGACAACACTCATCTGATGTAGGGTCAATCACAGTCACAGGCAATACCTTTACCTCAACCCTTTCAACACGGTTTAACAAGAAAGATGACTGGGTATTTGATCCAATCCATTTCACTGAAAGTTCTGGGGATTCTGTCTATAATAATACCATTGATTAACCATAAATATGCAAAAGTTCCGTTATTTGAATGGCGGAGCTTTGCTATTTTTTTAAACTAAAAAATGCTACAATACTATATAGACAATTCAAAAGGAGATTCCTAATGTTACCAGCCTATATTCGGATTCATGATGCTATTAAACACGACATCGATCAGGGTATTTGGAAAATCGGAAGCCGCCTGCCCAGCGAAAGAGATCTGTCAGACAGCTTTGACGTCAGCCGAATGACCCTGCGTCAAGCTATCACCCTGTTGGTAGATGAAGGAATTTTAGAACGTCGTGTAGGCAGCGGAACCTATGTTGCCAGCCAACGCGTGCGAGATAAAATGCGGGGAACAACTAGTTTTACAGAGATTATTAAATCCCAAGGAAAAGAACCATCCAGTCAATTGATTTCTTACAAGCGATGTTATCCCAATGATAAGGAAATACGTCATTTAGAGATTACACCAAAATCTTACATTATAAGAATGGAGCGGGTACGTTATGCAGATGATATTCCCGTCGTTTATGAGGTGACCAGTGTTCCCGAAAAATTGATTCGTCCCTTTAAGAGAGAAGAAGTGACAGAGCATTTCTTCCAAACGCTGACTAATCACGGCTACATCATTGGCAAAAGTCAGCAGACCATTTCGGCAGATATCGCCGACAAAAAACTGGCTTCCTATCTGGCCATTGAAGAAGGGCATGCTATGCTAGCCTTAACCCAGACTTCTTATTTGGAAGATGGCCGCCCCTTTGAATTTGTACGTAGCAAATATGTTGCTGGTCGTTTTGAGTTTTATCTCGAAAACAAATAAAGTTTGCGTATTTTTATTTATGCAAATTTTTAATTTTGTTTTTAATAAGAAATCTGAGAGGAATAGGCTATAAAATACTAGATTTTTTTGATATAATATGGCTTATGGAAATTGAAAAAACCAATCGTATGAATGCGCTCTTTGAGTTCTATGCACCGTTATTGACGGATAAACAAATGAACTATATAGAGCTCTACTATGCGGATGACTACAGTCTGGCCGAAATTGCTGAAGAGTTCGGTGTCAGTCGTCAGGCTGTTTATGACAATATCAAACGTACCGAAAAAATTTTAGAAGACTATGAGATGAAACTCCATATGTATTCTGACTATATTGTACGCAGCGAAATTTTCGATGCTATTATGGAGAAATATCCGGATGATCTTTTTCTTCAGGAAAATATTTCTCTTTTAGCCAGTATTGATAATCGCGACTAAATAAAACAGAAGTAGAAGTGAAGGAAGACTGCTATTATGGCTTTTGAAAGTTTAACAGAACGCCTACAAGGTGTTTTTAAAAATATCCGAGGAAAGAAGAAACTTTCTGATAAGGATGTTCAGGAAGTTACTAAAGAGATTCGTCTGGCCTTACTGGAAGCAGACGTTGCTCTGCCAGTTGTCAAGGATTTCATCAAAAGGGTTCGTGAACGTGCTGTCGGGCACGAGATTATCGATACCTTGGATCCAACGCAGCAAATTATTAAGATTGTCAATGAAGAACTGACTGAGATCTTAGGAGCAGAAACAGCTGAAATCGAAAAAGCACCTAAGATTCCGACCGTCATTATGATGATTGGTCTACAAGGGGCTGGTAAGACAACTTTTGCCGGTAAATTGGCCAACAAGCTCATCAAAGAAGAGAATGCACGTCCCTTAATGATTGCGGCGGATATCTACCGTCCCGCTGCTATTGACCAGTTGAAGACAATTGGGGAACAAATTGATGTTCCTGTCTTTGATATGGGAACTGAAGTTTCGGCTACCGATATTGTTAAAAATGGTCTAGCACTAGCCAAAGAAAAACACAATGACTATGTTCTGGTTGATACGGCTGGTCGTTTACAAATTGATGAGACCCTTATGCAAGAACTGCAGGACATCAAAGATCTAGCCCAACCAAATGAAATCTTACTAGTTGTCGACAGTATGATTGGTCAGGAAGCCGCCAATATTGCGCGTGAGTTCAATCAACAGCTTGATATCACTGGGGTAGTCCTAACTAAAATTGATGGGGATACTCGCGGTGGGGCCGCTCTCTCAGTGCGCCAAATTACTGGTAAACCAATAAAATTCACCGGTACTGGCGAAAAGATTACCGATATTGAAACCTTCCACCCAGATCGGATGTCCAGTCGAGTCCTGGGTATGGGCGACCTGTTGACCTTGATTGAAAAGGCCAGTCAAGAATATGATGAGCAGCGCTCAGCAGAGATTGCTGAAAAAATGCGTGAAAACACCTTTGATTTCAATGACTTTATTGAACAATTGGATCAGGTGCAAAATATGGGACCGATGGAAGATATCATCAAGATGATTCCTGGTATGGCCAATAATCCAGCTTTAGCTAATGTCAAGGTTGATGAGCGCGATATCGCTCGCAAACGTGCCATTGTTTCGTCAATGACGCCAGAAGAACGTGAAAATCCGGATTTGCTCAATCCTAGCCGTCGCCGTCGTATTGCAGCGGGTTCTGGAAATAGTTTTGTGGATGTCAATAAATTCATTAAGGACTTTAATCAGGCTAAATCCATGATGCAGGGGGTAATGTCTGGCGATATGAACAAGGCTATGCGTCAGATGGGGATCGATCCTAATAATATGCCCAAAAATATGCCTGCCGGCATGGATGCCAGTACCCTTGAAGGCATGATGGGACAAAGGGGGATGCCCGACTTGTCAGCGTTAGGGCGTGATATGGACCTCAGTCAAATGATGGGGGGCGGTCTCAAAGGAAAAGTTGGTTCCTTCGCCATGAAACAAGCCATGAAACGTCAAGCCAACAAACTCAAAAAAGCGAAGAAGAAACGCAAAAAATAAATAAGTTACATTTAAACAAACTTGGAGAAAGACTCTAAATGAATTCACAGCTTGCTATCCCAGGCAAAATGATGACCTTGATTAAAGATGGTTATTATTCGGCAAAAAGTCGCTTTCTTAGCCTACCTCATTATTTTCAAGTAGCTATCATTTCTTTCTTGGTCTCTTTACTCTACTTACTTCCCGTATTATTTGGAAGTAGAGGGGGACTGTATGGGGATGATTTACATTTCCATATTGATAGGGTGCGTGGTCTTGCTGGTATCTGGCACAGTCCAGTTAATTTTCGATCCTTTTATAAGGTAGGGCAGGGAATCAATTTCTTTTATCCCTATCTGACTTATTATCCCTATTATCTCTTATATTCTCTTTTTCATGATTTTTACAAGGCTTGGATGATTTACTTTTACATCCTAACAAGTTTAACCTATTTTATCGCTTACTTTTCAAGTCTAAAAATCTTACATTCGCGTTGGTCTTCCCATTTATTTGCCCTGCTCTATACCTTCGCAGCTTATCGTCTGGATAATTTTATCATTCGCTTTGCTGTGGGGGAACTTATCGCCATAACCTTTCTTCCCTTAGTATTCTCTGGACTTTATCTGATTCTCCGAGGTAATTATGGAAAGTGGTATTACCTATCTTTTGGGATTACTTTGATTCTTTACAGTCATATCTTATCTTTTGTCATGGCTGTTGTCCTTGTTATCTTTATCTACCTGACGACAATATGGTTTTCCAAAGAGCGACTGGTCCGCAGTGGTTATTTGGCCGTAGCCGGCTTGGCCGGCTTTGCTATGGGAAGTTTCCAGCTCTTCCCCATGTTAGAGCAATTAAATTATCATCGTTTGATTATCCCCGGGAAATTCACCGATGATCTCGAAGTTAAAAAATTATCAGACCTGATTTCGACTGCCTTTTTAAACGATTTGCAGCAGCATACCTTCGGTCTCTTTGTCCTAATCAGTTTTCTTTTAGTTATCGGTTTCCTTATCCGGAGTTTCTTTATCAAAAAAATTAAGGCCATTGATTATTATCTCTTTGGTCTGACCCTTATTTTAATTATCTTAGAAACGCCTTTCTTTGACCTGTCGGCTCTTAGCACCATTCAATTTGTCTGGCGGTTGAATGCCTATATTTCTTTATTTGTCTTCTTTTTATTGGCCAAGTTTATTGGTCACAGCTCATTTAAGTATTTAGGACGAGGATCTATCTACCTCATCTTATTAGTGACCTTGATGCTCGTCCATAGCACAACATGCTACAATTACTTTAATGATGTTCACAAGAATCCTGTCAACCACTCTAGCGAACTCTCTAAGCGCAACAGTCCAAATAAATTAGCTAACTCTATAATGTTGACCGACTATGCCAATCATTCGCAAGGGAAGAAGCGTGAGATTTATGATGCGGATAACAAGATCCATCATCGTGTCTTTGAACACAATTCAACCAGTAATCAGCTGGAGAGCTGGGCAAGCTTTGAAAATTCCTCTGCCATCTTTACAGTTATCAATCCGAGCTGGGATAGCCAAATTGTCGATTTGCCTGTCTATCATTATAAGGGGCAAATTGCTTGGATTGATGGTCAGCCTGTTTCTAGCCTCTTGAGTAAAAGCAGTGGATCAACTATGGTCTATCTGCCGCCCGGAGAGCACCAGGTAGAAATTAGCTACGACTACACCCCTCTAGCTAAAATTGCCTTTCTTTTCTCAGTCCTGACATTGCTCAATATTATCGTTCATATCGTCTATATCAATAATAGTTTGAGGCATTTTAGCAGCTGGTTACCAGCACTCAAACGAATGAAAAGAAAAACACCTTATAAAATGTCTATTTGAATAGACATTTTTGTTTTTGTCTGTTATAATAGACAAAAAATACAGAAAGAAGTTTCTTCCTATGCTTTACATTGCTATCATTGGTGACCTTATTGATTCCAAAAAAATAGAAAAACGAGCTCAAGTGCAAGAAGAACTATTGTCACTGATGACTAAAATCAATCAAAAATACCAAGATATTCTGGTGTCGCCCTTTACCGTAACGACCGGTGATGAATTTCAGGCTCTATTAACACCTAACGATAATCTTTTTCAGTTAATCGATGATATCGCAGTAGCCTTAGATCCTATTAAGGTCCGTTTCGGTCTAGGTCTCGGCAGCATGGCGACACCAATCAACACAGTCCAGAGCATCGGATCGGACGGTCCTGCCTTTTGGTTGGCCCGTTCAGCAATTGATTATGTTCATGACAAAAATGACTACGGTGTTACGCAAATAGCTCTAAACTGTGATGATCAACTGCTTCAAAATACCGTCAATAGCCTGCTGTCAGCAGGGGATTTCATAAAATCTAAATGGACCAGCAATCAGCAAGCCATACTTCGTGAGTTATTGCGAGAAAACAACTATCAGGAATATTTTGAGCATCAAAAAATTGCCAGATTCCTAGGCATCGAACCCAGCGGTTTTACCAAACGTCTCAAGGCTAGTGGTATCAAACATTATTTGCGCGGCCGCAAAACAGCGGCAGACCTGATATTGAGTAACATTAAGGAGGTGGAGCAAAACAATGCTTGAAAACCTATCTCTTTCAACCTATTTATTGGAGAATCCAATTTTAACTTTGACCTTTATCGCACATTTTCTGGCGGATTTTCAATGGCAAAGTCAGTCACTAGCAGATAAAAAAGTTTACAGCAAGGCAGCTCTCAATCAGCACTTGGTCATTGTTGCCATTCCTTTGCTAATTTGTTTACTGATTGATTCGTCAGCCTGGAATTTTTTGAGCTTGGCCTTATTTAGTCATATCCTGATTGACTATGCTAAATTCTACCTAGCCCCCATAATTTCTGCTCAAGATAAAGATAAATACATCTTTCTGATCGACCAATTGCTGCATTATACCGCCATTGTTGCCAGTTATAACTTGCTTAAGCCAGCAACCTCTGATTGGCTAGAAAGCAATAGTCAGCTTATTCAAATTGCTTTATTCTTACTTCTGATAACCAAGCCTGTCAATATTGCTTTTAAACTCTTCTTCAGCAAATATCAGGTTCAGACAGCCTCAGAAGAGGAGGACGAGACGATCGTAGGAGCTGGTGCTCTTATTGGAAATTTAGAGCGTCTTACCATGGGGATTTTGCTGATCTTAGGACAATTCGCAGCCATAGCATTGGTATTTACTGCCAAATCAATTGCCCGTTACGATAAAATCTCTAAAAACCAAGCCTTTGCAGAATATTATCTAATCGGATCCTTATTCAGCATTATTAGTGTGCTCATCATTTATTTTCTGTTTTCTTAAGTTAAATAAGTCAACCGAGATTGAAAAATTTAGTCTCGGTTTTTTCTATGAATTGGAATTGTCATTGTTTCGCATTCAAAAAATATTGCACAAGGCGTTGCAGACTTAATTGAAGAAGTCGCCAAAGATGTTGCTATTACTTATGTTGGTGGCAATGAAACTGGAGGAATAGGTACAAGTTTTAATCAAGTGCAAAAAGTCATTGAAAATAATCTCAAAACCAATCTTTTAGCTTTTAGCTTTCTTTGATTTAGGATCTGCCAAAATGAACCTAGAAATGATTGCTGACTTCTCCGATAAAAATATTCTCCTTAAAAATGTTCCTATTGTTGAAGGAGCTTATGCAGCTGCTGCCCTCGTACAAGCAGGAGCCGATTTGTCAGCAATCGAAGAACAGTTGGAGAAATTGATGAGCGAAGAGAAGAAATTCTAGCTGCTGCAACAAATTTGTTTCAAGAAAAGGGATTTGAAAAAACCAGTGTTAATGACATTTTAAAGATTGTCGGAATTGCGAAGGGGACTTTTTACTATTATTTTAAATCTAAGGAAGAGGTATTAGAGGCGGTGGTCAGTGAAGCCACATCACTCCTTAAAGCAAGAGTACAAAAGGTCGTCAAATCAACTAGTGATCCCAAAACAAAGCTTTTAGAGGCTTTTCAAAGCATGAATATCACAGATGTTTACGGAGGCAATCTCCTAAAAGATATGCATAAGCCTAAAAATGCTCTCTTGCATCAAAAATCATTACAAGCCATTTTGCAGGAAATGACGCCTCTTCTAACTGCGATTATCGAAGAAGGGGTGCAGCAGGGTCAGTTTGACTGTCCTTACCCCAAACAGCTGATACAGATTATCCTTGTTGCTGTGGCTACACTCTTTGATGAAGGAATTTTCCAGTTAGATAAGCAAGAAGAAGAACAGCTGTTAGAAGCTTTTCAATTTTTACTGTTTAGACAGTTAGGAATCGAAAACTAGGCTGCTCGTTAAAGAATTGCAGTAACTGCAATTTTCTTTTTAGGCTCTACCGACCGACGGTCTATTTTTGTTATTTTAAAGGAGAAAAGCAATGAAAAAATTTTTAACCATATGGTTTGGAGAGCTCATCTCCAGTATTGGCGGAGGAATGTCTGCTTTTGCTATGACCATTTACGCTTTAAAGGTTACTAACAGCGTAACAGCTGTTTCGCTCATCACCTTGTTGGCATTTTTACCAACTGTTTTATTAGCTCCGTTTGGAGGTTTCTTGGCGGATCGTTACGACCGCAGACTTTTAATGATGATTGGCGATAGCTTCTCTATCTTAGGCCTGCTCTATATTGTCTGGCAAGTGGATGTTGGATCAACTGATTTATGTCCTATTTATCTTGGCGTTACTGTAAGTGCAATCTTTTCAGCACTCGTTGAACCCGCATATCGTGTAACCGTGAGTGACTTATTGACTAAAGATGAGTATGCTAAGGCCAGCGGTATGGTTCAGCTGGCTGCTAGTTCACGATACTTGATTTCTCCTGCACTGGCAGGATTCTTTCTGGCTTACTTTGATATCCGTTTTATACTTTGGCTGGATATTGTATCATTCATAGTAGCTGTTCTCTTGATTTTCTTTGTTAAAAAAGGGATAAAGACTTCAAATCAAGCACACAAGGATCAAATTTCATTTGGCGAAACGTGGAAGCTCACCCGAAGTTACAAAGGTTTACAATCCTTGATTAGCATGATGACTTTGGTGTGTTTCTTCATCGGTTTGGTTCAAGTTTTGATAGAGCCTCTAGTCTTAAATATGGCTGATACACAAACTGTTGGGGTTATGGAAGCGCTCTGTACAGTAGGATTATTAGTTGGAAGTCTATGGATTGGGACCAAAGGCATTCATAGTCGGCATGCGGAGATTTTAGCACAAGCTGGTTTTTTAGCTGGTATTTTCATCGGGCTATCTGGTTTTGTTATGCAAGTCTGGTGGGTCGGTATCATGATTTTCCTTTTCTTTGTGACTTTGGCCTTTGTTAATAGCTGCGCTGATGTTTTGGTCAGGGTTGCCATTCCCAATGAATTGCAGGGAAGAATGTGGGGGATGATTAGTTTTATAACTCAATTTGGAACGGTCATTGCTTACTTATGTGCCGGTTTTCTGGCAGACCATTTATTTGAACCTGCTATGGCTGAACAAGGTTTTCTGGCACGGACAATTGGACGATTAATCGGAAGCGGTGCAGGTAGAGGGATTGGTCTTATGCTGATTATATCGGGAGTTGGTCTTATCATTAGTTCTCTTATGATTGGCCGTAATCGCTCTATCAAACAAATCAACATAGTTAAGGAGAGATGAGATGTTCTATCAACTATTATTAAAGACTCACCTCAAGCAACACCCCGCGAGAAATGCTTTGCTGGCTATTTTGATAGGCTTATCAACTTTTATTGCCTGTACAGTTTTTTTTTCTCATTAGCCAGACAGTAGTCAGTATTTCAGATATGTATCAAGTTGCAAAGCCACCGCATTTTATTCAAATGCATCGTGGTCTATTAAACCAAGCAGACATTAATCGCTTTAATCAATCTTATCTTGGAGTTAAGGCTTGGCAGACTGTTCAGCTCCTTAATGTTGAAGGGAATCAACTGACAGTCTACCATAACAATGATCATTATTCCTTGTCAGCTTATCAGTTAGATATCAGTTTTGTTAAGCAAAATAAGACCTACGATCTCCTTTTAGATGCCAAGAACGAAAAAATACAACTGAAACAAGGAGAAATAGCGGTTCCTAAAATTTTGTTGGATCAATTTTCTATGGAAGTTGGAGATCGGTTGCGTATTCAAGAAGGAACGTTTAGTAAAACATTTACCATCACAGAAGTGGCGCATGACGCACAGATGAACTCAACACTTGCCTCCTCCACACGTTTTTTGGTAAGTGATACTGATTTTGCAGAGTTGGCAAAAGAACTTTCGCAAAAGGAAGCCATCATTGAGACCTATTTTACAGATAAAGATCAAGCGAACAGCTACCAATCAGCCTATAAAAAAGAAAATTTACCGCAAAATGGCCCCTCTCTAACCTACCAAATGCTTTTTTTATCAGTGCTTTGACAGATTTGGCTAGTGCAGCTATTTATTTTATGGCAGGAGGCTTGTTAGTTCTCATCACGCTGATTTGCCTTCGTTTTATTCTACTGGCAGAGATTGAGAGAGAAAGCAGCGAAATAGGTCTTTTAAAAGCCATTGGACTACCCAACAAAACACTTAAATGGCTTTATCTGCAAAAGATAGTTCTGATAGCTAGTGTCGGCAGTTTGATAGGATATCCTTTGGCGATTCTTTTCTTACCTATTACCACCAAGAGAATCCGAGAAACCTTCGGGGAGACGAGTCTATCCTTATCTAACGGGGTATTAGGATTTGTGATTGCATTCTTACTTTTCTGTTTTGTTTGTTTTTATTCCTCTAAGGTTTTAAATCGGATTAAGAAAGCGAGTGTTGTGGAGCTTCTTGTTCAGGAAAATGGATTCAGCAAACTGCGTAAGAAAAAGCATTCGCTCCCTCCTGTTCATCACTTATCTGCAAATGGTTTGGTAACAAGACGAAAACTAAAAAATAGCTACGCTTTTCCATTCTGGCTCTGCCTTTTAGTAAGTTTTGCTATTTTTCTGCCTTATCGTCTCATTAGTACCATGAATGATTCAGAATTTATCACCTACATGGGGAGTAGACCCTATGATATTTCTGTGGAAGTAGTAGAGGGGAGAGCAATAGAAAGTAGAGCGAAAACAGCTAAACAAATCTTGCAAACATTCGCTAAACCCCACTCATTTTCCTATGATGAAATTAAACGAACATCCTTACAAGCAATTTCTTCAGAAGGAAAAGTGATCAGCTTGCCAACGGATATAGGAAAAAATACCGGAACAAAACTTCATTACCTTAAAGGTTCGTCAGCAAAAACTGACCGAGAAATCAGTCTTTCTCTTCTTGCCGCCGATGAACTCGGAAAAAATGTAGGAGACACGCTTACTTTTACTGTTAATGGTCAATCCTATTCTTTAAAAATTGTAGGGCTGTATCAAGATATCACAAATGGTGGTAAGACAGCTAAAATGACTAGAAACCTTCCTCAAGCAAATGCTCAAAAATACATCTTTTATCTGCATCTTGCTAACAGCAAGCAAAAGAAAGCAACCTTGCGAGCGCTATCTTCCGCATTCAGTAAGACAGGATACCGTATTAGTGATGCACAAGGATTTATCCAACAGACCTTAGGAGGTGTGATTCAACAGCTTCAAAAAACCTTCTATGCTATGCTAAGTGTGTGTTTACTGGTTTTCAGTGGTATTTTATTCTTCTTTTTGACTTTACATATCAATCGACATCAAAAAGAAATTATCTTTAAACGTACTTTAGGAATTCCCTTTTCCTCTATCTACCTTCAGGAACTGTATCCGCTACTCATAAGCTCTTTATTAGGAGCTTTTAGCGGAATAATAGCAGTGCAGTATCTAGGAAAATTTCTCATAAGTATATTGTTACAACTGATAAATTCTGGGATTCAGCAAATATCATTTATAGAAATGAACTGGATTGAATTAGTTAATTTTCTTTGTATTATTTTCATGAATCTCGCTATCATCACTTACCTCACCTTAATTCCTGCTAAAAAGACATCATTATTAGCATATAAAAACGACTAAACTAATAAACATCAAAGAAAAGGGAAAGGATCTTATGTTAAAAGTTCAGCATTTATCAAAATTTTTCGGAAAGAACCAAGTCTTAACGGATATTGATTTAATTGTCCAAAAAGGAGATTTTATGACGATTATGGGACCGTCAGGCTGCGGAAAATCGACTCTCTTATATCAAATCAGTGGATTGGACAGAGATGAATATGAGTACGGGGAAGTTTTCATTAATGAAAATTCTCTCAAGCACTTATCTGATAGCCAGTTAAGTAAGCTGCGATTGGAAAATATGGGGTTTGTCTTTCAAAAAAGTCAATTTCTCAGTGATTTGTCCATTGTTGATAATATTGTTTTGCCAGCTCTCCAGCTAAAAAAACAGAAGAAAAAGAGGATTTATCAACGCAGCTACGAATTGCTTGAAATGATGAAGATAAGTGATTTAGCTTATTCAACTATCCAGCAAGTTTCTGGTGGACAACTACAGCGTGCTAATATTTGTCGAGCATTGATTAATGAGCCGTCTCTTATATTTGCTGATGAGCCAACTGGGGCTCTCAATTCCCAAATGAGTCAAGAAGTGATGGAGATTTTCAGAAAATTAAACGAAGAGGGAAAGACTATTGTCCTTATCACACACGACAGCCATATAGCTGCGTATGCTAAACACATCTTATTTATGAAGGATGGTCGGATTATTTCTGAAATCACAAAAAGCACAGATACAGATTTTCGAAACAAAATAGAAAAAGAAACAAAAAGATTGGGAATATAATCAAATCCTCAAAGTAAATAAACTTTGAGGATTTGCAGTCGTTTTGACATTTACTGTTTGTATATATCAATCTTGCTGAAATTGTTAGGGGTGACAACCCTACATACTTCTTTCCGAAAAACTGTAATTTTCTTGAAAAATATCTAAGTATATGGTATACTATCACTAGCTAATCAATATAATATTATAAAAGGAAAAAATATGAAACGTGAACTCTTGTTAGAAAAAATTGAGGAGCTAAAGGCGACCATGCCCTGGTATGTTTCAGAATACTACCAATCCAAACTCTCTGTTCCTTATAGTTTTACGACCTTATATGAATACCTCAAGGAATATCGTCGCTTTTTTGAATGGCTGCTTGATTCTGATATCGCTAATGTAGCAAAAATTGCTGATATTCCTCTTGAAATACTAGAAAAAATGACAAAAAAAGATATGGAAGCTTTTGTCCTTTATTTGAGGGAACGTCCCTCGCTCAACACTTATTCCACTAAAAATGGCGTCTCGCAGACCACTATCAATCGTACCTTATCTGCCTTATCCAGTCTCTATAAGTATTTAACTGAGGAGGTTGAAAATGATCAGGGAGAACCCTATTTCTACCGAAATGTCATGAAAAAGGTAGCGACTAAGAAGAAAAAAGAAACTTTGTCTGCCCGTGCTGAAAATATCAAACAAAAGCTCTTTTTAGGGGATGAGACCATGGAATTCTTAGACTATGTTGCTAATGAATATGAAAATAAGCTCTCCAATCGTGCTAAATCATCTTTCCGAAAAAATAAAGAACGTGATTTAGCTATTATGGCCCTGCTCCTAGCTTCTGGCGTTCGCCTATCTGAAGCGGTCAATCTTGATTTGAAGGATATCAACCTCAACATGATGGTCATTGAAGTTACGCGTAAGGGGGGTAAGCACGACTCGGTCAATGTGGCTGGTTTCGCAAAGCCCTACTTAGAAGATTATTTGAAAATCCGGAAAAATCGTTACAAGGCTAAAAAACAAGATGTTGCTCTCTTCTTGTCCGAATACCGTGGTCTTCCCAATCGTATTGATGCTTCTAGTATTGAAAAAATGGTGGGAAAATATTCACAGGATTTTAAAGTCCGTGTAACGCCCCACAAACTTCGACATACTTTAGCAACGCGACTTTATGATGCTACTAAATCGCAAGTCTTAGTTAGTCATCAGTTGGGACATGCTTCTACTCAGGTTACTGATCTTTATACCCACATCGTCAATGATGAACAAAAGAATGCCTTAGATAATCTATAAGGCTAAAATATAACGTAATATAAATTATGTAAACAATAAAACCGCAACTCAAAATAAGTTGCGGTTTTATTAGGCAGATATTTTGCTAAGCCTAGCCTTGTGATCTTTTTTTAAAAAATAAAACAAAGCGCATCTTATCTTTCTCTCGTTTAAATTGATAGGAAAAGCCATGCTGCTCCAGAATCTGCTGAACTATATAAAGTCCCATGCCTGTGCCCCCGTCTTTGCGATCGCGACTAAAATCAGGTCGGTAGAAAGGCTGAAATATGTGTTTTAACTCCTCATCAGTCAGTAATTGTTCAGCTTGATTTTCAAGTATCAGACAGTCATCGGCAAGACTTAGATGAATTATTCCTCCTTCTCTTGTGTAACGAAAGGCATTGTCCAAAAGGTTTTTGATAGCTTTCAGAAGATAGGCAGGGTTGGCAGTTACCTGACAGGAGGTTAAATCACTTGAAAATTGATAAGAACGCATTTCGGCCAAGATATGGTAGCTGTCTAGATTTTGCTCAATCAGTGATTTGACGTCAATGTTTTCCTGATGAGACTTGATCCCTATGTTCAGGTTGGTAGCATCTAGGACAGACTGAACAAGGGCAGACTGTTCCTGAAGGATGTCCCGACTCTTTCTTAGATAGGTATCATGATTTTTAAAATCACCTACATTATAAAGCATTCCCTCCACCAGAGCTAGATTGCTGGCGATGGGAGTTTTTAATTCATGTGATGTGATCCTCAGAAAATCAGCCTGCTGGCGTTCACGTTCAGCCGTCCGCTGGTTCTCCTGTTTTAACTCTTCGATACTTTTCAGAAGATGCTTATAGAGTTGATTGATATTTTGAGCCAAATTAGCAATCTCATCTTGACCGCTAATCTGACAGGCAAGTCCCTCTTCTAAGTCCATCATCTTCCGCGTTGTTTCAGAAATCGTCTGAATCCGCTTGTTAGACAGACGACTATAAACATAAGCGACTAAGCTAGCCAGCGAAACAATTAAAATTAAAATAAAGGGATAAAAGGTCAATAGAATCTGACTGATGCCTGACAAGGACTGAAAGCCATACTCCGCCTGAATAATATAATCTACTCCTTCAGAACTGGTAATTAGTTTTGACCAACTACCGATTTGATCAAACTGTCCTTTTGCCAGATAAGTTTGTCTTTGGTCGACAGCCTCTTTATCTGATGCATCTGGATACAGAATCTTACCAGAATCATCCATCAAGGTCAGCAGAAGATTTGGATTAGTCTTGTCATAGGCTGCGATCTGGGACAATAGCTTTTTCTTCGACTTTCCATCTAATTGCTTGACAATAGTTTGGTAATCTTTTTTGATTTCAACTTGTTTAGCCTGATTATAATAAATAGGCATAGCATAATAAATAACAGCCAAAAGAACAAGAACCGTAGCGATTATCATGGAGGTCACAATGAGGAAGTTTTTTCGAACGATTCCCATCTTAATCCTCCTCAATCTGATAGCCACGGCCAATTACTGTCTTCAAAGGTAAGGATGGCAGTTTTTTTCGTAGATTTTTCATATGATTGTCCAAAACTCGGCTGTCCAGTTCACTATAGCCCCAGATGGCCATCATCAGCTGGTCTCGGCTGACAATACGTCCCTTTCGTTTCAACAGAAAGATTAAAATGTCATATTCTTTTTTGGTTAGGCTGATTTCCTGTCCAGCCATCTGAATGACTCCGCTATCAGGGTAGACTTTGATGTCTGATACGGCAAGGTTTTCAGTCCCCCCTTGCTGCCGCAAGATGTTTTCGATCCGCTTCATCAAAATCAAGGGAGAAAATGGTTTAACTACATAATCGCTAATCAAATGATTAAAGCTGACTAGTTGTGTATATTCATCCGCCATTGCTGTCAGCATCAGGACAGGAACTGAAGATGTTTTGCGGATTTCTTTAAGAAGCTCAATGCCGCTTAAAGACGGAATCATAATATCAAGAATCAGCAAGTCAAAGGACTCTTGCTGAAAAAACGCTAAAGCCTCTTTCCCGTCAAATACTGGTCTAACCTTATGTTTATGTTCTTTTAAAAATTCGCAGACGACTTGATTAATGACTTTGTCATCCTCTACCACCATGATATGCGCCATAAAAAAATCTCCTAGTTTTTCTTATTTAATTATAAGCACAAAATGCTGTTTTCGCAAGTCGTCAAGAGATTTTATAGAAAAGAAATAGCAACTGCCTTTTTTACCCAGCGGCCTCTTAAAAAACAGGTAAAAAACAGATGGGAAATAGATGAGAAATAGCTACCTTTGCTAAAATATACATAAAAGGAGCGACACCTTAATAAAAAAATAGAAAGGGTGGGTTTTCAATGAAGGAAAAAATAACTGTTTTAAGATGGTTTGATATTCTTATCATAACCATCATCATGTTCGGTGACGGGATTTATAATTCTACACTCCAGTATATGGCTTTAAGCAATCAGACGAGCACATTGAAAGAGAATCTGACCTTTTCCAGTATGCAGAATTACCGAGCCTTGGCTCTGCAGTTACTCCTGCTTTTCCTAGCCTTTATGTATCTGCTTTTCAGAAATTTTGATTTCTCCATCTGGACCAAGAGGATAGTTCTTGAGCCCTGGCTTTTAATCAAAATTATAGGTATCTTTATTCTGGCGGCTCTAGCTATGGATATCTATGCCTTGATTAGTTATAATATGTCAGCCTCTGTAACGCCAAGCTTGGCACGGCTTTTCCCGAATTTAGACCTATCGCTGATTCTCTATTCCTTGCTGAATGGCTTTTATGAAGAAATCTTTTTCCTGGGAGTCTGTCTTGCCGTCAAGTCGGAATATACTAAGTTGGCTTTGCTTTATTCACTGATAATTCGCATCAGCTTTCATACTTACCAAGGTTTAGGTACAGCTCTAGCTCTAGGAATTTTAGTTGGCTTTATTTTCTATTTGCTCTACAGAAAATTAAAACCGCAGAACCTGCTTCCCTTTTTCCTTGCGCATGCTCTTGCTGATGTAATCGGTCTATCAGTTATCTCCTATTTTTGGAACTAAGGATTATGTTTGCGCCTTTATTTCACTTGATTCAGAAGTAATTTATCTGAATATAATCTTATTTCTCAACGACAATCATTTATAGAATGGAGACTAATTATGAGAAAGTTTTTTAACAAATATCGCAATAACCTCATTCTCTTTATTACTGCCATACTTGCTATTTCAGGTATGTCACTTCCCTTTTTAGAGTTTGCAAAATCCCACGGACATGCTGACAGATATCCTCAGCTCCTGATGACCCTCCCATTACTGCTTATCTATATTATTCCGTTTGCTCTGCTTACCAACTACTTACGAAAACGGTTTGACGTCCCAAAGACAGTTTTTGCTCTGACTTGGTTTTTAGCACTCGCTATTCCAGTAAATATAGGATCTCTAGGTAATGAGTTTCTATCGCTTCTTTTACTGAAAATGAATCTTTCTATGCAGTTTTTAAACGAGTGGGGAGCATCGCTAACAGCTCCTTTCACGGAGGAAATTGCTAAGGGAATAGTTGTTCTGTTAGTTGTTCTTCTTTTCCGACAAACATCTTTAAAAACCAGCCTGCTATTGGGCATAATTGCCGGCATGGGCTTCCAAATTATTGAAGACAGTATTTATATACAGCAAACAATCTTCAAAAATGGTGGTAATGGTTTTGTGACAGCCTTTGAACGCATTGCTTATGCCGGTCTGAGTCATTGGGTATTTTCTGCCATATTTGCAGTTGGCCTGATTGCACTCTGTACTAAAAGCAAGGTTATTTCTAAAAAACGGGCAGTCTTCTATCTTATTGCTCCAGTTGCCATCCACTTTGCTTGGAACTCACCCTTAGATTTTTCGGGAGTTAATACCGTTTATGGAATTATTTCCTGGATGATTGTATTCTCAATCTTTAAAATAGTTGATAAACTGCCCAAAGAAGATGAGATGCTTGCGTCAATATAGAAGTTCCCGAATTTTTGAAGTTATTTTCTTCCTTGAAAGCAACAACATTAGGTAGACAATGATATACTCTCCTTATAAGCAGACAGTGAAAAATAAAAATTCACTATAAACTATAAGGAGAGTTTTCTTGTAGTTATATATATTCGATCATTTGTCAAGCCTATCAATGCTTTTGGGAGAACCATTTTCAAAATGATATGAAGTCAGCTTTTTATAGTTCGATTATTTCGATGATAGGAAAGAAAAGTGTATACGAAAACGAAACCAAATAGAAATTAGATAGCCATTTTTATATCTTTCTTAGCGATTATCAATTGTTTCTGGATATAAGTCATGGTTCATAAGGCGGTAGTTGGCTATTTCTTCATACTTGCTGTCTGGACGTCCATAGTTGTAATAAGGATCAATAGAGATACCTCCTCTTGGTGTAAATTTGCCCCAAACTTCCAAATAGCGAGGCTTGAGCAAATTGATCAAATCCTTGCCGATGGTATTGATGCAATTTTCATGGAAATCACCATGATTGCGATAAGAAAATAGATAGAGTTTTAAAGATTTTGACTCAACACAGAGCTTATCGGGAATATAGGATAGGTAGATAGTAGCAAAATCTGGCTGTCCAGTAATAGGACATAGCGAAGTGAATTCAGGACAGTTAAACTTGATAAAATAATCATTATCTTGATGACGGTTTTGAAAACTTTCCAGAACTTCTGGACTGTAGTCAAAAATATAAGGAACTTCTTGATTCCCTAAAAGAGATAGAGTTTTCATTTCTTCTTGCTTGGACATATCATTCCCTTTCTGATTAAACTCCGCGCTTATTAGCGTATACAAGGGTGTGTAACTGGGGTAGCACGCGAACATTGCCCCAGCTATCATCCTGAGCGATACGATCCCAAAGAGCATGCAAACGATTTAATTGATGATCGATAATATCGCCTTGCGCTTTAGGCTCAGGATTTCCTGCCGAGAGATAGAGAACATCTGGATTATAGCGTTGCTGGATTATCTTGGCAAAGGCTAAATCTGCATCGTCAAAAACAGGAATTTTAAAAGTTACACGTTCGATCGGTAATTTTTCAACGATAAAATCGAGGGTTTCCATATTGACCTCCATTTTACTGGAAGGTGGCTTGGGGCTGAGGGTAACTTGATCAATGTCTAAAAGCCACTCCTGCCAGCGAGACCCTTGAGTTTCAACTGCTAGGGTTACACCTCTAGCTTTTAGTTTCTCAACCAGTTCAGCCATATTAGCCGCTAAGAGACAAGGGTTGCCACCAGACAGAGTTACATAATCATAAGTTCCCAGCTCATCCAGAACTGCTATTACTTCGTCACTGGTCATGGACTTTGGTTTTTCAGATCCATCCCAAGTGAAAGATGAATCACACCAATCACAGTGGTAATCACAACCGCCTGTTCGGATAAACATAGTTTTTTGTCCGATAGCTCGTCCTTCTCCTTGAAAGGTAGGACCAAAGATTTCAAGGATAGGAAGTTTTAATTCACGCTTTCTGATCATTCCTCATCCCATTCCCTTCTGAATTCAGCGTAGGAAGTTGGTGTTTCATATAAACGAACATGTTCCATTTGTATTTGACGCTCGTTGGGCAGAGCAGCTTCTACAGTTTTGTAAATCCAATAAACCAGATTTTCAGCTGTTGTATTCATATAAGGCAGGCTTTCATTGAGATAACGATGATCCAATTTTGGTTCTAGTTGACTCTGATAAATGGCTTTTAATTCACCAAAATCATAAGTTAGTCCCCTTTGATCTAAAAAGCCACTGACAGCAATTTCTAAGCGGTAGGTATGGCCATGTAGGGATTTGCACTTGCCATCATACTGAAAAAGATGATGAGCAGCATCAAAGGTAAATTCTTTAGAAACTTGAATTCGGTGGGGGCAATAAAGCAGAGATTGCCCTGTCTCAGTTTTAATTTCTTTAGGTGATAGAAACATCTTAGACTTCTCCTTTTTGTGCAAGATAGGTTTCAAGTCCATGTTGACGCAATTTGCAAGCTGGACATTCTCTACAGCCACTTCCCATAATCCCATTGTAACAAGTCAGTGTTTTATCCTTGACATAGTCGAAAACTTCAAGTTGATCAGCTAATTCCCACGTTTGCGCTTTATCAAGCCACATGAGCGGTGTTTGAATAACAAAATCATAGTCCATAGCCAAATTTAGGGTTACATTGAGAGACTTGATAAAGGCATCCCGACAGTCAGGATAACCCGAAAAGTCCGTTTCACAGACACCAGTGACGATGTCAGTGATACCCATTTGCTTAGCTAACACTGCTGCAAAGGAAAGAAAAAGATGATTGCGGCCATCAACAAAGGTATTGGGGACCTCTCCTTCTTCTGCTTGAATAGCTATATGGGATGTTAGAGCATTTTCTGTAATTTGTCCCAGCAGGGACATATCTAAAATATGATGAGGAATCTTTAACTCTTCTGCTATATTTTTTGCGACTTCTACCTCTTGACCGTGTCTCTGTCCATAGGAGAAGGTGACTGCTTGAACCTTTCCATAATGCTTCAAAGCCCAAAAAAGGCAGGTTGTTGAATCCTGACCGCCACTGAAAACAACAAGAGCTGATTGACGTTTCATCCTAGTCCTCTTTTCTCAACTGATGTTAAGCATAAAAGAAAGGCCTCTATCCTAAAAGAATAAAAGCCTTCAATATGTGTGCCATGCTGGCAGGTTTTTTTTAGCGATGGCTTTTCCCAAACATCAGTATTAATTCTCTAATATCTTAGCACGAAAGGAGCCTAAAATCAAGTTGAGAATTTTAAACAAGCTCATTAGAATGTTTATGCTTTATGACGACGGGAGCGACGGCTAGTTTTAGTTTTGCTGCTAAATTCTTCAATAGCATCGCTATCGCTATCATCACTATCACTGCTCTTGCGACCGCGTTTGCTTGTTACTTGGTAGTTATTGTTTTTAGTTGTATTGAAGAAATGAATTAAAAGTCCGAAGAAAAAGATGATTTGTAGACCAATCCAACCAGCAATGAGCCAACTAAGACGCATAGCAGGAGCGTCAAGCTTATTAAGTTGGTCTTTATTGATATGCTCAAAGTCCAATTGCAGATTAACCTTACTTAAAATATCGTAAAATTCAAAGACGTTTAAAACGATAATAGCAAGGAGGAGAATCGATACAAGCAAAGTAAGGATAACAAAAAAACGTTTTAGAGTATTTTTTGACATATTTATTCAACTTTCTTTTAAATTACTAATATTATAACTTTTCTAATCTTAGGATAGAGGATTTCTTTATTAAACAGAATGATCAGATTCTGCCAAGGCCCCCAACTCTTCCTCTTCGGCCGCTTTTTTAGTATAAACATGATTTCTGATGAGTTTATAGATGGTCGCTGCTGTCGGTACAGCTACCAGCATTCCTAAAACTCCCCAGAGAGCTGCTCCAATTGTAATCACGAGAATAACCCACATAGGGGGCAGACCAATAGAATTACCAACGACACGAGGATAAATGAGATTTCCTTCAAACTGTTGTAAGATTACGAGGTAAACGACAAAGAAGGCTGCCTGTGGAATTGATTGGGTCATAATGAGGATGGCACCAATTGAAAGGCCGATATAAGCCCCGACAACAGGAATCAAGGCAGTGAAGCCAACTAAAATTCCGATTGTTGGAGCATAAGGAATCCCAAAGATTGTCATTCCTAAAGCGCAAAGGCTACCTAGAATCACAGCCTCCAGCGTCTGCCCCACAAAGAAACCATGAAAACTCTCGTGGGCAATTTGTCTGACATAGTGAAAGCGTTTTTCAATCTTTGGTAGATAAGCATGTACTAACATATTGCCTTGACGACCAAGTTTTTCCTTGCCAGCTAAAACATAGATTGAAAAGACTAGGCTGATGAAGACTGAAATAAGACCTGAGGCAAAGCTCGTCACAGAGGTCAAAAGACTAGTTAGAATTCCAATAAGAATCGTTGAAATCTGCTTATTATAGTTAGATAGTAACTTGCTGGCAGTCTGGTCTAAATCAATACCAAAATAGTGCAAACCTTTTTGAATAGTTGAATCTTCCTTGACATTGCTAAAAAGCTTTTCAACTCCTTTGACATCAATGGTAAGTAAGGATTTTAAACTGGATAAAAGGTCGGGCAAAACGATATAAAAAATAAGAAAAATTGCAATAATAAAGGTCAGATAAGATAAAATCAAACTAACTGTGCGTTTACCTGGGATATCTCGTCCAAATAACTTGTGCATAAGTTTTTCATAGCCTGACATGACAATATTGATGACATAGGCCATACCAGCTCCGGCGATGAAAGGGAGACTAGCTTTATAACAGATTAAAAACAATTTTTGTCCAAGAGGCCAGTAAGTGATTGTTGCATATATTAAAGCTATAACTAAGAAAAGATAGCCATAGTATTTTTTTGTTAATTTCATAACTCCTATTATAACTTAAAAAGACAGCTAGCTCAACCATTACCAAACACAGTTTTTTAAATTATCAGTTGGGCCAGTTTGTCCAGAGAACGTTGAGCTATTTTTTCGTAACGCTCCTTTTTATCGCGGATTCGAGGTCCCTCTAGCTCTTTGATAATACCAAAATTGACATTCATAGGCTGAAAGTGTTTGCTGTCGGTGTGGGTTATGTAGTGGGGAAGACTACCGATAGCAGTTGTTTCTGGGAATATTAGCGCTTCTTCTCCTTTAAAGAGAAGAGCAGCATTGATACCAGCAACCAGACCAGAGGCCGCCGATTCAACATAGCCCTCTACTCCTGTCATCTGACCAGCAAAGAAAAGGTTAGGATTCCGGCGTGACTGGAAGGTCTGAGTCAGAAGATTGGGTGAATCCATATAGGAATTGCGATGCATAACACCGTAGCGAACGAACTCTGCCTTTTCTAGTCCAGGAATCATTCGGAAAACTCGTTTTTGTTCTCCCCATTTGAGGTGGGTCTGAAAACCAACGATATTATAAAGACTTCCGGCTGCATTGTCTTGACGTAGTTGAACAACCGCATAAGGGGTTTTAAAGCCAGCATCACGACTGGCTTGATAATCATCTGGATATTCCAAACCGACTGGTTTCATAGGACCGTAAAGCAAAGTCTTTATCCCACGCTTAGCCATAACTTCAATGGGCATACAGCCCTCAAAATACTTTTCCTTTTCAAAAGAATTGAGTGGCGCTTCTTCTGCTGTTGTCAGAGCTTGATGAAAGATTGTGAATTCTTCCTTAGTCATTGGACAGTTGAGATAGGCTGCTTCCCCTTTATCATAACGAGATTTCAGATAAACTTTGTTGAGGTCAATACTATTGACATCAACAATGGGAGCTGCTGCATCGTAGAAATAAAATCCATCACCGTTATTAAATTCGTGGATCTTATCAGCCAAAGCATGGCTAGTCAGTGGTCCTGTCGCAATAACCGTAATGGCATCATCTGGAATCTCGATAATTTCCTCACGGATGATCTCAATCAGTGGATTTTGGCTAATTTCCTCGGTAACACCCTGAGAATAGCCTTCACGATCCACAGCCATAGCTCCGCCCGCAGGCACACGATGAGCTTCTCCTTGCCGCATGATGATGGAATCCAATCGTCTCATTTCTTCCTTAAGGAGACCAACCGCATTGGTCAGACTATCTCCACGAAAAGAATTTGAGCAGACTAGCTCTGCAAAGTTAACTGTCTTATGCTGAGGTGTTGCTTTGACGCCACGCATTTCGTAGAGTTTGACTGGTATGCCACGCTTGGCGATTTGATAAGCTGCCTCAGAGCCAGCTAAGCCAGCCCCGATAACATTGATATAAGATTGAGACATGAACTGTTACCTCTTTACTAGGAAAAACCTAGCTCAAATCTTTCTAATTAGTAGTGATTTTAGAGAAGAAAGAAGATCCTTTAACGTCTACTGATAAAATAGTGATAGCTCTCCTTAAATACCTTGATATTATATCAGAAAAACCCTATACTGACGAGTCAAGACCTTTGTGCATTCAAAAAGCTCTGACATTAAGCCAGAGCTGCTATCCTATTCGTAAAGTTTGCCGCCATTTGTTGCGATGACTTCCTTATACCAGTTAAAAGATTTTTTCTTGTAACGGGTCAGGCTTCCTGTGCCATCGTCATTGCGATCAACATAAATGAAACCATAGCGCTTGCTCAGTTGAGCTGTTGAGGCAGAAACTAAATCGATTGGTCCCCATGTTGTATAACCCCAGAGTTCAACACCGTCTTTCAAAGCTTCTCCGACTTGCACCAAATGTTTATGCAGGTAATCAATACGATAGTCATCCTCGACAGTTGGGCCATCTGGGCCATCGATCAAGATATCCTTGGCACCGAGACCATTTTCTACAATAAAGAGTGGCAATTGGTAACGGTCGTAGAAATTATTAAGCACCAATCGCAGACCAACTGGGTCAATCTGCCATCCCCATTCAGAGGATTCTAGGTAAGGGTTAGAAACACCCCCCATAATATTACCGCGACCAGAATCATAATCTTCAGGATTGTGAGCTTGTGCCACGCTCATATAGTATGAGAAGGAAATAAAATCCACTGTATTTTTAAGTATATCTTCATCACCAGGTGCAAATTGAATCTCAATATTATTTTCTTTAAAGAAACGTTTGATGTAATTAGGATATTTTCCACGCGCATGAATATCACTGAAAAGATAATTCTGATTTTCAAATTCATGCACAGCCAGCTGATCCAGAGGATTAGAAGTCATGCCATAAGCAGGCATAGCCAACACCATACAACCGATTTTGAAATCCGGGTTGATTTCATGACCAATCTTAGTTGCCGAAGCCGACGCCACTAACTCGTGATGGACCGCTTGATAGAGGTCTTGTTTTGATAATTCATCAAAAGGTGTCGCAATACCACCAGACATGAAGGGCGCATGCAAAACAGAGTTTACTTCATTAAAAGTCAACCAATACTTAACTTTGTTCTTATAACGCGTAAAGACTGTCCGCACATAATTTTCATAGAAAACAATCAAGTCCCGGCTAGCCCAACCATTGTATTGTCGAGCCAGGTGGAGAGGTGTTTCATAATGAGATAGAGTTACTAAAGGCTCAATACCATATTTAGCCAATTCGTCAAAAACATCGTCATAAAATTGCAGCCCCGCTTCATTTGGCTCTATTTCATCTCCATTAGGAAAAATCCGAGACCAAGCGATTGACAGACGAAAGACTTTGAAGCCCATTTCAGCAAAAAGAGCGATATCTTCCTTATAGCGATGATAAAAATCAATACCTTCTAACTTGAGATTATCAGCATTCGGTTCCTGTGTAATCAAAGGGTCATGCTCACCTGGATGAGCTGGCACACCACCTTGAGGCGTTACGTCTTGCACAGACAGTCCCTTGCCATCTGCATTATAAGCTCCTTCAAATTGATTGGCAGCTGTTGCACCACCCCATAAGAATCCTTCTGGAAATATGTTTTTAGACATCCTATTTCTCCTACTTCTATAGCATTTATGATAATAGAATAACCTGTTTCTCGGTAAATTTCTGGCATTATCCTTGGCAAAACTAATATTATCCTATGAAATATGGTAAACTAATACTAAAGTATAATTTACATTTAGACAGGGGATAACTTTCATGATAAAACAAGTTTCCAGAGAACCTTACAAAGACGAGGACAATTCAAACAAGCACTTGCTGCCTTACAACTTCTACCATACTGAAATCAAAGATGGACGGCCCGACACCCTTTTTCACTGGCATCCTGAACTGGAGGTGACTTACATCTATCAGGGTAGCGCTAAATTTCATATTGATTATGACTATTTTGATAGTCAAGCTGGCGATATCATCTTAATTAGGCCAAATGGCATGCACTCCATTCACCCTATTGGCAAACAAGAACAGATCAGCGATACTTTCCAATTTCACTTGGAAATGGTAGGCTACTCTATCCTAGATCAGGTCAGTCTGCGTTATTTACAACCTTTACAGAACAGTATTTTTAAGTTCATTACGGTAATTAAACCAGATATGGAAGGCTACCAGGAAATTAAGACCTGCTTAATTCAGATATTTGATCTTGTAAAAAAGGAAGATAGACATTTTGAATTGTTACTTAAAGCTAAACTCAATGAATTTCTCTATTTACTCTTTCGATATCATTACACTGTCCGAAAAATCACAGATGATGCCTATCGCAAAAACGAAAAAATTCGCCAACTCATCGATTATATCAATCAACATTATGACGAAATCCTGACAATAGAATCGCTGGCTGATTATATAGGTTACAGTAAGACTCATTTTATGGCTGTTTTCAAAAAACATACAGGAACTTCCTGTATAGAGTTTATCATTCAGGTCCGCCTCAGTAAGGCCTGTGAAGAATTAACTAACACTAGCAAATCAATATTAGAAATAGCCACAGAGGTTGGCTTCAATAACCTCTCCAACTTCAATAGACAATTCAAACGCTACTATCAACTGACCCCAAGTCAATATCGTAAGCAATTTAAAAAAATTAAATATATTCAACCAAATCCAGCCAAGACAAAGTCAATCTAAAACCCCAGATATTAAAGAACATCTAGGGTTTTTATTAAAGAATCTCACACAATATCTATCTACTCACCTTAATCTTGACAGTGTAATCATTATAATTAAGGGATCCCTTTTCTTTTTAAACTCATAAGCTGCATAATAATTTAGCTTAATTACTTCTTCTCATGTAAGCCTGAAAAAGAGAGCAAGGAAAATCGAATTTCTTTAAAATTATCGATTTTTATCCCACTCTCTTTTTTAACTATTTGACCGCTGTCAGGAGGTAGTCTCCTGCTTTAACGTGACTTTCTTGGGTAACCAGAACATCGTCAAAGTCGTCTAAGTTAGTTACAATAACTGGTGAAACGACTGGCAGCCCCTCAGCGCGGACACCTGCCAGGTCAAATTCGAGCAATTTTTGCCCCGCTTCAACTTTTTGTCCCGCTTCAACCAGTGTATGAAAGCCTTTACCCTCTAGCGATACAGTATCCATACCAATATGAATAAGAATTTCTGCCCCGTTTTCTGTCCTCATCCCAACGGCATGGCCTGTTGGAAAGACCAGAGTTATTTCACCATTAGCTGGTGCAACAACTGTACCATCTGTTGGATCAATAGCAACACCTTTACCCATGGCACCAGAAGCAAAAACTTGGTCAGGTACATTTTCTAATTGAACAACAGATCCAATTATAGGAGATGCTATAATTTCTTGTTTAAGTTCTTTAAGTGGTTGCACTTCCTCTGCTGCTTTTGTTTCAGCCTTAGCACCAGTATCAGGACCACCATAAAGATAAGGAATCTTGATGAACTGTGTCAGGACAAAGCCGAGAACAAAGTTAGCTACAATAGCGATCAAGAAATGGATAAGTACCATTGAGTTCTTAGGATCAATGAATGACGGGATTGCAAAGAGTCCCATACCACCCATAACTTGCATTTTAACATCAAAGAAGGATAGGTAAGCCCCTGTTAAAGCGCCAGAGATACAGGTCATAACAAATGGTGTGCGCATTGGTAGGGTAATACCGTAGATAGCAGGTTCGGTAACACCAAAGAGAGCTGAAATGAAGGCAGGAACAGATAATTCTTTAACCTTTTCTTCCTTACTTCTGAACATGATGTTAAGAAGGGCACCTGCCTGAGCGAAACAGATAGCGATTGTCGCAACAAGAATGACTCCAGGTCCTTTTTGAAGTTCTAAGATACCTAATGGCACAAGACCCCAGTGGAGACCGAACATAACAAGAACTTGCCACAAAGCTCCTAGAACAAGACCATAGAGGATTGGACTAAGACCATAAATACCAGTGAAGAAGCTACCAACAAGATCACTGGCGTAATTCATAACTGGGCCAATCGCCAGATAAGCCAGTGGCACTGTGATTAAAATGGTAAAGAAGGGAACGATAAAGACCTTAACCACATCCGGAATGACCTTCTTAAAGAAATGTTCAAACTTAGAACCTATCCAAACTGTCAGAATGATTGGTAGAACAGTTTGTAAATAGCTGGAGACAGGGAATACAACAGGAAGTCCAAGGAAGGTTACACCTCCCTTAGCAAAGCTTACAGCAATATTTGGATAAACTAAGGCAAAACCGAGTGCCAGAGCAGTAAATTGATCCATCTTGAAACGTTTAGCTGCTGTAATAGCGAGAACTAAAGGTAAGAACTGGAAGAAGCCATCACCAGCCGTATTTAAAACGATATAGAGACCATCAGTTTCCGAGATCCCAAACGCTACTAAAATAGCAACAAGGCCTTTGAGCATACCGGCTGCAGAAAGCACGCCAAGCATCGGTTGAAATAAGCCAGAAACCAAAGCGATAAATTGATCAAATAGATTCCCTTTAGAAACATCACCTTCATCTACATCAATGCTGCCTTCACCTTGAATACCTGCAACTTTAAGAACCGCATCATAAACATCGGGAACATGGTTACCAATAACGACTTGGTATTGACCACCCGCTTTAACAACTGTTACGATACCATCACGTTGCTTGAGATAGTCTTCATCTGCCTTGCTTTCATCTTTCAGAGTGAAGCGCAGACGTGTGACACAGTGGACAAGCTTCACAATATTATCTTTCCCACCGACGTGCTCGACAATATCCTGAGCTAATTCAGTATAATCTTTAGCCATTTGAGGCTCCTTTCCTTTGGTACTAGGAATTAAACAAACAAAAAACCCAAACAAATACCAAATAGTTGTTGCGAAAGTGATGCAAACTATTTGTATTTATTTAGGTTTTGCCCGCTTAACCAGTAACAATCCTTATTTATGTTTCTATATTATCAAAAGGTTGTAAAAAATGCAAGGGCTTTCAAAAATATTTTAAAAAATTAATCTTGATTTTGACGCTGGATATGAATGGTTAAATAGACCTGCTCATCCTTACTCATCTCAAAATGATAGCGACTTTGAATATACTCTTTAATTTTTTGAGTACAGACAAAGGCTTCCTGATAATTGGCCTGTACCTGCTCATAAAGAAAATCATCCTCTTGCCCCTGCACCCTTCCATTGACAACGCGCTGGGCAAAATATTGAAGATGAGTGACAAAGCGATTGTAGCTGACAGAATCTTCTGCTGCCAGTTGACCAAAATGCAGACGAACAATCTCCAGACAGTTGACAACAATCTGAGTAATTTGGTGGTTGGTTTCAATCTGTTCACCATCTTTTTGGGCATTAATAAAATGCAGAGCGATTGAAGAAGCTTCTGCTTCTTCAATATCCAGACCAATTATCTCCTTGATCAGCTCCAATGCTTTTTGACCAATCTGATATTCTTTAGGATAGAACTTACGAATTTCCCAAGCTAGTGGATTTTGTAAGGTAATTCCTTGACGAGTTCGCGATATGGTGTACTGCAAGTGATCAGTAAGTACAATGTAGAGAGCCATCTCAAAGGTCTTCCCTAGGACTTCTTGTCCGTATTCGATAATCCTTAGGACAAGATTTAGTTCATCACTAGTCAAATCTTGATAGACGCGAGAAAGCACCATAGACATATCTTGGTCGCTATCGCTTTGTTCAAGAATAAAGCGCTTTTCGACCTTGTCCAAATTCACTTCATCCCCAGTTTTTTTCTGAAAACCCAATCCTCTTCCCATCAAAATAACTTCTTGCTGCTGCTCCTGGATTTGAACCACATTATTATTAAACACACGCTCGATCTTCATTCCCAATTCCTCTTGAATTTACTCGTTAGTGCTATTTTAGCAGAAAAAATTGAAATTAGTAACTTTTCTTAAAGTTTTTAGCAAGATAATAAAAACACCACTTGGATAGACTGTCAACCTAAGCAGTGTTTTTGTGTATTAGTGCCGGTACATTTTAAATTGAAGATAGAGATCATTATAAGTTCCCAGCCATTTTTGACCTAGGTTGTTATAGACCTCAAGTTTAGCAATCAAGTCATCAGAAGGATAAAAAGCTTTATCTGCTGTAATGCTTTCAGGTAAGCGAGCTTTAGCTTCTACATTTGGAGTGGTATAGCCAATATATTCAGCATTCTGCGCAGCGTTTTCAGGCTCCAACATGAAGTTGATAAAAGCATAGGCCCCTTCCTTATTTTTGACCGTTTTGGGAATAACGAGATTATCAAACCAGAGATTTGATCCTTCGCTGGGCAGGACATAGTGCAGGTGAGGATTAGCATCTAGCATTTCACGCGCTTCTCCTGAGAAGGTCACACCAATAGCTGCATCACCATGGATCAAATACCCCTTCATTTCATCACCGACAATAGCTTTAACATTAGGGGTCAGATGGCTCAGCTTATCTGAAGCCTGATTGAGTTGACTCATGTCCTTAGAATTGAGACTATAGCCTAATGAATTCAACCCCAGACCCATAACCTCTCTTGCACCATCAACTAGCATGATATTATCGCGATATTCTTGACGCCAGAGGTCCGACCAATGTTGGGGAGGGGAATCGATCATCTTATCATTATAGACAATACCGACAGTGCCCCAAAAATAAGGAATCGAATATGTATTGCCTGGATCAAAGGATTTGTTCATAAACTCCGAACCAATATGATTGAGGCCGGTGATTTTTGATTTATTCAGCTTAACCAAGAGATTATCCTGAATCATCTTATCAATCATATAATCACTAGGGACAGCGATATCATATCGCGTCCCCCCTTGCTCAACCTTAGTGTACATAGCTTCATTGGAATCAAAAGTCTCATATTGAATATCAATACCGGTCTGCTTTTCAAATTTTGTCAGTAATTCAGGAGCGATATAATCACCCCAGTTATAGATGACAAGGCTTTTGGTGTCGGACTGAGAAGAGGTTTGCTTCTCCATGAAAAACATAGCCAGAGCCAAGATTGCCACAATAGCGATGACGCCAGTAACAAAGGAATAAAGTCTACGCATCCTTACCCTCCTCTTTCTTACTGATAAAATAATAGCCTAACACCAGTAGGATACTAAAAAGAAAGACAATGGTTGAAAGGGCGTTAATTTCCAAGGAGATACCACGACGTGCACGCGAATAGATTTCAACAGAAAGGGTCGAAAAACCATTGCCTGTCACAAAGAAAGTTACCGCAAAATCATCCAGTGAATAGGTAAAAGCCATAAAATATCCTGCAATAATACTCGGCGTCAGATAGGGAAAGAGGACTTCTTTCATCATCTGAAAGCGAGTAGCTCCTAAATCATAAGCTGCGTTAATCATGTCCTGGTTCATCTCTTTGAGTCTAGGCAGAACCATTAAGACAACGATAGGAATGGAGAAAGCGATATGACTGAGCAAGACCGACCATATCCCCAGACGAAAACCGATGAAGGTAAAGAGAATCAAAAAACTAGCACCAATCATGACGTCCGGTGACACCATGAGTACATTATTTAGTGATAAAAAGATATTTTGCCGCTTCTGCTTGAATTGATGGATAAGGAGAGCTCCGGAAGTCCCGATTAGGGTGGCTAGGAGCGAGCTGAGAAAGGCCAAGAAAAAGGTTTGAACCAAAATCAACATCAGACGACTATCCGCAAAGACCTGCTGATAGTATTCCCAAGTGAAACCAGTAAAACCATTCATATCCCCGCCACTATTGAAAGAATAGAAAATCAAATAAAAAATCGGGATATAAAGCAGAGCGAAGACCAGAATTAAATAAAGTTTTGAAATTTTCGGCATATCACCTCTCCTTTGTCGCCCACATAATCATGAGCATGGCTAAAATCAGGATAACACCGATTGTTGATCCCATTCCCCAGTTTTGAGTGATGAGAAAATGCTGCTCAATCGCCGTTCCTAGCGTAATTACACGATTACCTCCGATGAGGCGGGTCAGCATAAAGAGGCTGAGACTAGGAATAAAAACCGACTGAACTCCCGCTCTCACTCCGTTGAGCGACAGAGGGAAGATAACTTTAGTAAAGGTCTGCCAGTCACTAGCCCCCAGATCTCTACTAGCGTTGATGAGATTGCAATCAATGTCATCCAGAGTGTTGAAAATCGGCAAAATCATAAAAGGTAACTCAATATAAGAGGCCACAAAAATGAAGGAAAAATCCGTAAAGAGTAACTGTTTGGGTCCGATACCGACAAAGCTCAAAAAAGCATTGACACTGCCGTCTTGACCAAAAATCCCCATGAAGGCATAGGCTTTGAGTAAAAGATTGATCCAGGTCGGAAGAATAACCAAGATGAGCCACAACTGCTTATGTTTTAATTTTGTCAAAATAAAGGCGGTAGGATAGCTTAGTAGAAGGGTCACAAGCGTAATAATCCCAGCGTAGAGAACCGAATTCACAGTCATTCGCAGATAGGTCCAAGAGCTTAGGAGATTACGGTAATTCTCCAAAGTAAGTTGATCTCTGGTGTCAAAGAAGGATTGATAAAGAATCAAGGTCAAAGGCGCTAAGACAAAAAGAAAGAGCCAGAAAAAATAAGGAAGGGAGAAGAGACTAGGTGTTTTCTTCATGGCGCTCCTCCTCAATGGCATTGATCAGTCCATCTTCGTGTTCTTCTACCTCAACATACTCCTCAATCCGCGCATCAAACTCTTCTTCAGTTTCATTGAGACGCATGATATGAATATCTTCTGGAGTGAAATCAAGACCGATGATCTCACCCTCAATCGCCTTGCGAGTCGAATGAATCAGCCATTCATTTCCCAATTCATCATAGGCAATGATTTCATAGTGTACCCCGCGAAAGAGTTGGGTATCTACCTTGACCTGCAGCTTGCCTTCATCAGGTAATGTAATCTGCAAATCCTCTGGTCGAATAACCACTTGGACCGGCTCATTGGGGCGCATACCCCCATCAACTGCTTCAAAACGCTTACCGTTGAAGGCGACTAGATAGTCTTCAATCATAATCCCATCAATGATATTGGATTCACCGATAAAGGTTGCAACAAAATGATTAATAGGCTCATCATAGATATCTACCGGTGTTCCTGATTGGACAATTTCGCCATCATTCATGACAAATATCCAGTCCGACATAGCTAAGGCTTCTTCCTGATCATGGGTAACAAAAACAAAGGTAATGCCTAGACTTTGCTGTAAATCTCGGAGTTCATACTGCATCTCGGTCCGCAACTTCAAATCCAGCGCCGACAGAGGTTCATCCAGAAGAACTACTCGCGGGCGATTGATGATGGCGCGAGCAATAGCAACACGCTGGCGCTGTCCTCCTGATAATTTTTGAATAGAGCGTTTTTCATAGCCTTCCAATCGAACAATCTTTAGGGTCTCCGCAACCCTTTTAGCTATTTCGACCTTACCCATTTTTTTAAGTTGCAAGGGGAAAGCAACATTTTCAAAAACTGACATGTGCGGAAAAAGAGCGTAATTCTGAAAAACCGTATGAACATCTCGCTTATTGATAGGAATATCATTGATTCGTTTACCATCAAGGTAGACATCACCGTCGCTGACATCTAAGAGACCAGCTATGATATTCAGTATCGTCGATTTTCCAGAACCAGAGGCTCCCAGAAGTGTATAAAATTTTCCTTCTTCCAACTCAAAGTTGATGTTTTTCAAGACCTGTGTGTCACTATCTCCAAAGATCTTTGTTACATTGTGAAAGGCAATAATTGGATGATGGGTCAATGCTCACTGTCCTTTCATATATTTTCTAGTGTTTATAGTCTCCTATGATACGGACTTCAGGTTCCAATCTAATACCGGAATGCTCTTCTACCTTTTTGATGACATCCGCAATAAGATTTTCATAATCGTCTGCTGTTCCATTATCAACATTAACCATGAAACCTGCGTGTTTCTTACTAACTTCAACGCCTCCGATACGATGCCCCATCAAACCGGCCTCCATAATGAGTTGACCGGCAAAATGATTAACAGGACGTTTGAAAACCGAACCACAAGATGGGTACTCTAGCGGTTGCTTCAATTGACGCAAATGATTGAGGCGCTTCATTTCGTTCTTAATCTGTAAATGATCTCCGGGCTTGAGAGCAAATTTAGCAGAGATGACTACTTCACCAGTTTTTTGAACTAGGGAACGGCGATAACCAAAGGCCATATCGTGCGCGTCAACTGTGTAAACATCACCTTCCTTGCTCAGAATCTGAGCGGAAGTTAAGATATGCGAAATTTCACCGCCATAGGCCCCGGCGTTCATAAAAACAGCTCCCCCGATACTACCAGGGATCCCAGCTGCAAATTCAAAACCAGTTAAACTGTGAAACTCAGCCACTTTGGTTGTTTCAATCAAGTTAGCTCCTGCTTCGGCTTCAATGGTATAACCGTTGACAGTGACTGTACTGAGTTTGTCGAACATGATGACAAAACCACGAATCCCACCTTCACGAACAATAAGATTGCTAGCATTGCCCAACACCATCCAAGTAATATTGAACTCATTAGCGAATTTAACGATGCGGGCCAACTCGTAGCGGTTGCGTGGAAAAGCTAAATAATCTGCTGGTCCACCTACCTTGGTATAAGTGTAATATCTCAAAGGTTCATCAATACGGATATCGATACCTTCAAGCGCTTCTTTCATTTTTTCTAACATAAGTCCTTAAATTTCTATACTAAACTAAAAATCGGCATAAAACCGATAATATTATACCAAAAAATAGCCATCTTTGCGATAGGCTAAGAATTTAATTTTATCTCTGAACAATCCAACCTTGCCAGTTCATCAGCATAGAGTTGATTGGTCTGCGGATCCTTCAAATCAGCAGTTAATTCTAGTAGAGGCACCAAAACAAAGGCTCGCTCCTTCATGTAAGGATGAGGGAGCGAGAGTTGCTTGGTATTGATAATAAGCGAACCATAGAGCAAGATATCAATATCCAAGGTACGCGGTCCCCAATGCTGCTGGCGAATGCGACCTAACTTATCTTCAATCTGCTGACAGAAGATGAGCAGCTCTTCTGGTGCTAACTGGGTTTCTAGTTGACAGGCTAAATTAAGAAAATCAGCTTGCTCGGTTACCCCCCAAGCAGGTGTCTCATATATTGATGAGCTTTTGACTAAAACAGTCTGCGGAAGCTCCGCTAAATGAGCCAAAGCTGCCTCTAAATAACCCTTGCGATCACCAATATTAGAGCCCAAACTTAAATATACCACGGTCATCTATAACGCTCCAATTCAATACCAATACTATCATAATGTCCAGGAATTGGAGGATTTTCCTTGGTGATTCTAACTTTGATTCCTTGAATAGACTCAAATTGATCCAGCAAATTTTGACAAATAGCGCCAGCCAAGCGTTCAAGCAGCTTGTAAGATTGACCTTCTACCTGGTGTTTAATCGTTTCAAAAACCAGACCATAGTGGACTGTATCAGCTAAATTATCAGAATAGGAGGCCTTACTTAAATCAAGGAACAACTCGGCGTCAACCGTAAAAACCTGTCCAAGACTCTGTTCCTCAAACAGAGCGCCATGATAACCGTAAAAACGGCAACCATTAAGAATAATTTTATCCATGTTCTACCTCATATCAACTGACTGATAACCTTGACAAGATCACGATTGGCCTCAACATTGTGGACCCTTACCATTTGGCAACCTTTAATTAAAGCATAAACCGAGAGGGCTGCTGTTCCCATATCACGCTCCAAAGCCTCAGTATTACCTCCTAAAAGATAGTCAACAACTCGTTTACGTGAGATGCCAAAGAGTACCGGATAACCTAGCCGTGTCACTCGATCCAATCCCTTGAGCAAATCTAAATTCTGTTGGGCATCTTTGGCAAAACCAAAACCAGGGTCCAGCCAGATATTTTCCTTGGCTACGCCAGCTGCCAAGGCAGCTTGAGCTCGCTCTTGCAAGAAATGACAAACTTCTTGGGTGATATCTTGGTAATTCTCATCCTTTTGATTGTGCATGAGAATAATGGGCACATTAGCCTGAGCTGCCAAAGTCAACATTTGGCCATCATAGAGCCCTGCCCAAACATCGTTGAGAATATCAGCACCAGCTTCAAGAGCGGCTTTAGCTGTTGCTGTTTTATAGGTGTCAATACTGACTAAGATATCGAATTTTTCCTTAATAGCCTTGATGACAGGGACAATCCTTGCGATTTCTTCTTCTTCAGTAACAAAATCTGCCCCTGGGCGTGTAGATTCACCTCCTACATCAATCACAGCAGCACCCAATGCAATCAACTCTGCCGCCTGCTCAAGGGCGGCTTCCAAGTCGACATAAAAGCCACCATCTGAGAAAGAGTCGGGGGTGACATTGAGCACCCCCATGATACAAGCTTTGCCGGCAATTTCAAATTGACCAATCTTCATTCTTATTTCTCCTTAATAAGGTTGAGGATTTCTCGACGCTGTTCTCTATCTTCTTTAAAGAGACCTCGTGTAACTGTTGTTACTGTCTTACTGCCGGGCTTTTTTATCCCTCTCATAGTCATACACATGTGCTCGGCTTCTACCATAACAAAAACGCCACTTGGACTGAGAGCTTCCTCCAATGCATCAGCGACTTGGGCAGTCAGGCGCTCTTGAAGCTGGGGACGTTTGCTAGCTACTTCAACCGCTCGAGCTAATTTACTCAGACCCGTCACCCTTCCCTGACTTGGGAGATAGGCTACATGTGCTGTCCCATAAAATGGTACCAAATGGTGCTCACACATGGAGTAAAAGGGAATATCCTTAACGAGGACAAGCTCCTCATGCTCTTCTGTAAAAACAGCAGTAAATTGTCTCTTGGGATCCTGTTCTAAACCGGAAAACATCTCGGCATACATTTTGGTCACGCGCTTTGGCGTATCTACAAGCCCCTCGCGTTTGGGATTTTCTCCGACAGCCTCCAACAGTTGGTAAATAGCTGCTTCTGCTTTTTTTTGATCTATCATAGTCTCCTCTTGAAAATCGTTAGTCGCTTTTCATTATACCCTAATTACAGCCACTTTTCAAAAGCCATTGGCGAACTTGGGAAATGAAATAAAGCGAACCTGTTATCACGTAAAAATTTTTAGAATCCCTGCAGTAGGTCTCATTCAACCAAGTCTTAAAGTCAGCTACCTTAGCATAAGCGCTCGGGTAATCGGCTAAAGCCACACTATTAGGGTAGTCAAAGCTGGTAACCGACACAGTACCAAGTTTAGCTAGCTGGTCCAACATGTCAGTAATGGGCTTGCTGTTGATGGCAGCAAAGAGAAAATGGATGGTTCTCCCAGCATAATCCTTCTGCAAGAGATTAACTAATGCTTGGATACTTTCATTATTATGGGCGCCGTCTATCATCAAATTGTCGGCCATAAGCTCTGTTCGCCCCAACCAGAACGCTTGAGCCAGCCCCTTTCGAATAGCTTTGTCGTTAATTTGGGGATAGTCTGCTTTAAGCAGCAAGGCCGTCTGGATAGCCAGAGCGGCATTACCCAACTGGTGTCTGCCCGGCATAGCGAGCTTTAGATTCGTCAAACTGTAGTCAGCTGAATGAAAAGTCAGATTCGTTTGGACTTCTTCTATAAAAAAATCCTGGCCAAGCTCATAGAGTGATGATTGAATTTCTTGCGCTTTTGCCACGAAAACCTGCCTAGCTGAAGAATCAGTTACCGAAAAGATCAAAGGCTCTCCACCTTTTAAGACATCAGCCTTATGGGCTGCAATCTCCGCATAGGTCTGACCCAGTATGGATTGATGATCCAAGCCAATAGATGGGCAAACAATCGCCAGCGCCTTAAAAATATTAGTCGAATCATCACGACCCCCAAGACCAGCCTCTATAAAAGCGATATCAACAGGATGCAGACGGCCGAAATAGACAAACATGATCAAAGTGATAACTTCAAATTCAGTTGCTGATTTCAGATCTGTTTCCAAAGGTAGACGCTCAACAACGGGCTTAACTAGTGAAACGCAAGCCAGCAAATCCTCTTTTGATATCATCCTACCGTTGAGTGAAATACGTTCCCTAAAATCCATAATATAAGGCGAAATGAAGGTACCAACTTCATAACCAGCCTCCGAAAAAATATGTTGGAGATTATTGACAACCGAGCCCTTACCATTGGTTCCCACAACATGGACTCCCTTGAGGTTTTCTTGAGGATTGCCTAACTGTTCTAGCATCCACGTCATGCGTTTAACACCAGGTTTAATACCAAATTTTAACTTACCATGAATCCAGTCCAAGGCTTCTTGATAGTTCACATTTCTTTCCTTTCCGCATCTTTTATAACTCGATAGAATAAGTATAGCATAAAATATAGGGGAAAAGAGGCTAGGAATCTTTTCCTACCTTCCGCTGCTTATTATAGAGTAAAACTTGTCTCAAAACAAAAACAATAATAGCGATCCAAATAAAAATCAATCCTGTTAGCTGTTCCTTGCTCAAGTCTTCCTTAAAAACAAAGAGGGCAATCAAAAGCTGAATTGTAGGGTTGAGATACTGGATAAAACCAATGAGATTTAAAGGTGCTCTCTTAAGAGCTTCTGCATAAAGTAAGAGTGGGATAGCCGTCACAATACCTGACATAGCTAGCAGGATATTCTCTGACAAACTATAATCTAGTGGACTTTCTTGATTAAAGAAAAGTAAATAAATAAGAACAAAAGTCAGAATCACTCCTGCTTTAAAGAACAGAGCTACATCGCTGGATAGCTTGGTTCCTTTTTTAATCAAACTATAAAAGCCAAAGCTAAAGGCTAAAACAAGTGCAATAACAGGTAGTTGCCCCGTCTGTATCAGCAAAAGAACAACTCCTAAACTTGCTATTATGACAGCTAAGCTGGTTGCCGGCGTCAGACTCTCTTTTAAAAAAACCAAGGCCAACAAGACCGACACTAAAGGCATCATATAATATCCTAGACTAGATTGAGTCGCATAACCGTTAGTAATCGCATAGATATAGGTAAGCCAATTGAGCGCGATCAGAAGACTCGCCAACAAAGCTCTGGCAAAGCCTAGTTTATCCATCGCTAAATTTTTCAATTCCTTACTAAAACGACCTCCACTTCTGGTCACCATCATGTAGATTAACATTGTGATAACTGTCCAGATAATACGATAAGAAAATGTACTGTAAGCATCGACACCTGACAACAACTTCCAATAGAGCGATAGAAAGGCCCAGAATAAATAGGTTGCTAGCCCCAACAAAAGTCCCTTTTGCTTCTTAGTCAAGGCGAACCCCCTTCTTATCCAAGGTCAGGATAAGTGTATCGCCATCAAGCCCCAACTCAGAAATTTCTTCCTTAATCGCTTGACTAATCTCTCTAGGAGCTAAGGTCATCACCGTTGGACCCGCACCAGATAGATAGGTTGCATAAGCTCCCATCTCTTTAGCTATCTTTTTGATGGGCTCTACCTCTTTAACCAACTTCTGCCGGTACAGCTCGTGGAATTTATCCCCCTCAATCGCACGTCCCGCCACGACCAAGTCACCTGACAGCAAGGCCGCTATTGCTACATTGGCAATTGAGGACGCAGCCACAGCCTCCTTGTAGGAAAGTGTGTCAGGTAAAACATCGCGACTATCGCTAGTTTTTAGCTGATAGTTGGGAATAAAAGTTACAAAATCACATTCGGGAAAATCAGCAACAACACTATCCACTTGCCCCTCAACATAGCTGGAAATCACTAGATTACCGAAAATAGCTGGCGCAACATTATCAGGATGCCCTTCTATTTCAGTAGCAATAATCAGCTTATCCTCGTTAGAAAGTTTGAGGTCAGCCAACTGATTAGCCAACTCAATACCAGCAACAATGACTGAACTAGACGATCCAAGTCCTCGAGCCAAGGGAATGTCGGAAATCATTTTAATACGATGGGGTTGCAGGTCTGATTGAACTTGAAGAGCTGTAGTAATTAGTAGATTATTTTCATCAGTTGGGATATCAGCCAAATCATGGATAATTTCCCATTGATTAGTCGGCTCTAAAATCTGGATGCTAAGGTATTTAGACAGAGCTAGGCCGATCGAATCAAACCCCGGTCCGACATTTGCCGAGGTTGCTGGAACCGTAATTTTCATATTAGTCTCCCAATACTTTAAAGCTGTTAATCAGGGTGAAGTCAGATTCCGCATTCAATTTAGCCGTTACATTGCTTAATTGTGTCAGACTAAGAGCATGCGTAACGATAACGATATGGGCTTTTTGACCATCACCTCTTTGTTGCAATACCTGTGAAAACGAGATATCTTCACCATTAAAAATTTGTGCCAGACGCAAAATTTGTCCTTTTTTATCGGGAACATTCAGTGAGAAATAATACCCGCTCTTAACATCAGCAGGATCAGCCAGTTTAGCTGGGCGGTTATATTCATTGAAGGCTTTACCCACATTAGCATCAGTCAAACGACGACCGATGCGAACAATATCGGCGACGACTGATGTAGCTGTTGGTTTTTGACCGGCACCTGGACCGTAATACATGGATTCACCGATACCGATAGATTCTACAAAGACAGCATTCATAACACCGTTGACACTAGAAAGTGGATGTTCTTTGGGTAAGAAGGTTGGGGAAACCTGAGCAGAGATACCCGACTCAGTTTCACGCACATCTCCTACCAATTTAATGACATAACCCAATTCTTGCGCAACCGCTACATCATCTGGAGTAATGGTCGAGATTCCTTGATGGCTGACATCATCAAAATCAATAGTCATACCAAAACCGAATTGACTAAGGATTACTGCCTTATAGGCTGCATCAATACCTTCGACATCATTGGTTGGATCACTTTCAGCATAACCCAACTCCTGAGCAGTCTTGAGGGCCGCTTCATAAGTCCAACCTTCATCAACCATTTTGGTCATCATAAAATTGGAAGTCCCGTTTAGAACACCTAAAATACGAGTTACTTTATCAGAAGTCAATGAGTTAGCTAGGGTACGCAGTATTGGAATGCCACCGGCTACCGCCGCCTCGTAATAGAAAGCCACTCCTTTTTCTTGGGCTAGGGCAATTATTTCCTTACCATGAGTAGCAATCAAGTCTTTGTTGGCTGAAACCACGTGCTTGCCAGCTTCCAATGCCTTAGTAATAAAGGTCTTGGCAGGCTCGATGCGCCCCATCAATTCAACCACAATCTGAATATCGGTATCATTGACAATATCGTCAATATTGGTGATAAAGTTATAGTCGTTACCCGCTGCCAAAAGACGATTTTTTTCTTCATCATCCTTTACCAAAATCTTAGCAATTTCAAAGTCTGATTTAGCCGCAGCAGTAATCTTCTCACTATTTTCTTTCAGTAAAAATGGGATCCCACTTGCAACCGTCCCAAAACCGAGTAAACCAATTTTTATCGTCATCTTCGTCTCCTTGTTAAAATAAGAAATATAGTCTTGTTCATTATATCAAAAACCTTTTGGAAGTTACAGAAAATATACATTTATGCTATAATGCAACTAGCAAAAAACGAATATTAAAGAGGAATTTAATGGTATCTTGGACGGGATTCTCCAAAAAGATCCCAGCTGAACGCTGGGATCATCTGGAAAAAAATCAAATCATATCAAAAGAGGGCTTACAAAGACTGACCCAGCAGAACCTCCTGCCACTGACTACGGCCAATCAAATGGCCGAAAATGTCATCGGGCGACTAGCACTACCACTGAGTCTTGCTCCTGATTTTTTGGTCAATGGTGAGGTCTACCACCTTCCTATGGTTACCGAGGAACCATCAGTTGTTGCGGCAGCCAGCTATGCTGCTAAACTTATCAAACGCTCGGGTGGTTTTACCGCTGCTGTTCACCAACGACAAATGATCGGCCAGATCGCTCTCACCGGTCTTGTTGACCATGAAAAAGCTAGGCAGACAATCCTCAAACAAGAAGATGAACTACTTGCAGCTGCCAATGCTGCTCACCCTTCTATTGTGAAGCGCGGTGGCGGAGCGCGTGAGATTAAGGTAGAAATCAATGAAAAATTCCTAATCGTTTACCTAAGTATTGACACACAGGAAGCTATGGGAGCTAATATAGTTAATACCATGATGGAAGCCATCACTCCTAATCTAGAGCAACTCACCGGTGGACAGAGCCTGATGGCTATTCTTTCCAACTATGCTACCAATAGTCTGGTCACCGCCCAATGTGCGGTCGACCTACGCTATCTAAGTCGCAACAAGAAAGAAGCACAAATATTAGCACAAAAAATAGAACTTGCCTCCGAATTGGCCCAGGTCGACCCTTATCGCGCCAGCACACATAACAAGGGGATTTTCAATGGTATCGACGCCTTAGTAATTGCGACAGGTAACGATTGGCGGGCCATCGAGGCCGGCGCCCATGCTTATGCTGCTGCCACTGGTAGCTATCGTGGTCTTTCTCAGTGGATCTTTGATCGGGAGGCCAATCAGATCATAGGTAGCTTGACTTTGCCCATGCCGATTGCGACTAAGGGAGGATCAATCGGTCTCAATCCCAGTGTTCAACTGGCTTTTGATCTTTTAGAAAATCCAGATGCTAAAACCTTGGCCGGCTTGGTTGTCTCTCTAGGATTAGCTCAAAATTTCGCGGCTCTCAAAGCCCTGGTAGGATCGGGTATTCAAGCTGGCCACATGAAACTACAAGCTAAATCACTAGCCCTGTTAGCTGGCGCTACAGATCAACAAGTTCCTCAAATGGTCAGTCAACTTTTGCAAGAAAAGCATATGAATCTGGAAGTGGCACAGAAAATTTTAAAAAATTTAGACTGATCACTAAAAAAACAACAAACAGAAAATGGAAACATTTTTAGCTAATGTTAGTCCCATCATCAGACAAGCACCGCCTAAACTTATCAAACTCATTCCTTTTATCTGTAAATCTTTAGTTGAAGATACTTCTGCTTTCTTCATAATCCCCTCCTAATCCATGTCTTCAAAGAGAAAAACGTCTTCAATCGTTTTCCCAAAATACTTGGCTATCTCATGGGCCAATTCCAGTGACGCATTATAGCGACCTTTTTCTAGAGAAATAATGGTCTGTCGCGTCACATCTAGCGCATCTGCCAACTCAGCCTGACTAATCTTGTTAGCCTTGCGCAGTTCTTGGATTCTCGTTTTCATTGCACTCCTTTCATTTTTTAGAAAAGCTAAGCTTTATAATCTTTTGTCTGACAAATTATACAACACTGCTACTTCCTCCTGTTTTATGTCTAGTTTGCTTTACATTTTTTGTCAAGCGAATTTTACATTTTTATAAAATTTTTGTTGCTGACTCTATAATACCTGTAGTGGGTGAATCCACTTTGGAAATTGTGGAGCTTTTTGAGTCTAACTAAGCATATTAAGATTAGTATGTTTTAGGTGCGAATCGCAAAATGAAGATGAGCATCACAAAATAAGGGGAAACGGCCTTCATTAATCAAGACTTTAAGAGACAAAAGAAAGAAAAAAGAGAACCAATCTGATTCTCTCTCATGTTTAATTTATAAGTCACTCTTTTAAGTTATGGATTAAATTATCCTCGGTATTAACCGCACCAGTTGTAATCCTTCTAATTGGCAAAGATAAACTGAGTTAGAGAGTTCCACTATATCACCTACTCGTCTTTTATCCTGTATTTTTATTTTAATAAATTCAGGAGTTCTCTATTCTTTTCCTCGAAATAGCGGAATTGCTCTTCTTCAATTTCATATACTTCAGCCAATAAATCATGCATCGCTTTAATTGCTTTTTTTAATTTTGAACGATTAACCTGATTGTTATCCATCTCTGATAAACCATGTGCAACAATATTACGCATTTTATTTAATGCCAAAACTGGATTAGCATATTGGACAAATGAATTATTTGACTCTAGGCAGTCAATAATATTCATATAAGAATGGATATTTAGTGTTGAATGAATATCATATGGTCTATCTGGATTATAGCTATCACCCAATTTTAATCTAAACTTTTCGCTGATAAACGCATTAACTTTAGCAGCCAGCTCGTGTGTCTCGTCAACTGTTGGTCTACCATCTTCTTCTATAATGAGATTAGGATAATGTTGCTGGATATAATCTTGTAGAATAAATTCAACCAATGATTTTGACTTTATCAAAACATCTGCTACCATATCTCTACGATTCAGAATATCAATCAGTAGAAAATGATTTAAAGCCTTAAGCTCCCCTTCTCTTTTTCCGTGATCTCTTGCAAATAAATCGTCCAAATATTTTTGGTATTTAAAAGATTGCGTCAATTTTTCAAGCTGACTATTCATCTTTTTTTGTTTTGATTTTGAAATTAAATTGGCATTTTCTTTTTGCAACATAAGATTATAAGCACCTTGATAGTCGTATTTACGAATAAGTTCCCTCAAATTTCGTTTGACTAATAGCTGATTAAACTTTTCTGATTTTTCTTCAATGATTCTAACCTCATGATTATCCTGATTATCATAATTTTCTTCAATTAAAACTTTTATATCTTTAGAATCATCCGGATTATTTCTATTTGAGCCTTTTACTGGTGTGGGAACCTGTATTGCCTTTATATTTAAATCATTAATTTTATTTATTGCAAACATGGCTGAAATAATCTGTGGAGTAGAACTTGATAAATTCAACAAGAATTCATCATCACCACTGGTATATCTGCTAATTATTTCCGATAATTGTTCATACATTTTATCAAATCGATACACATCATCATCTAATAATAGTTTAGATTCAACTTCAATCTCAGGATGATAGTTAGGAATTGATAAAATTGCAGCCTTAAGACGCTCCTCTTTATGGAGCATCCCCTCGCTAAAAATCAAAACAATCTTATCTGGTCTGTAATATCTTGAAATATGCAATAAAGGACCGTCATGACTGCCCCTGATAGGATCTGTATCCCCGACTGCAGAAATTAATACTTTCATCTTATCTCCTATAGTAATTCTAAGCAGCTTTGATTGAATTCATCATAAAATTGACACATTTGATTTGTGATTGCTGTGTTTTCAATAACCAATGCCTTCACATTTTTAACCGCTTGTCCCAAATCTTTAATAGTTTCAGAATCAAGTTGATCAAGACTGTGCGCCACTGCATTTCTTGACTGATTTAGTGATAATACTGGTTTTATTAGCTTTTGAATTGACCACATTTTATGTTCTTTCAACAATCTCTTGTAATCAAACAGATTTAGGTAATTCTTATTTTCAGTATCACAGTAAACTGTAACGGCATTCGGAAATTCTTTTGTAATCAGATAATCTAACAAATATTCCGTCAAACTTTTCATCCTAATCAGACTTTCAGATAGATTTCCTCGCTTCTTTTGTAGGTCTATCAATAAATAGCTATTTAAGATTTTCTTTTCCTCATCATTTATTTTTTTCTTTTGAATGCCTTTTGGAAGTCCTTGCGTATTATGCGATTTGACAATATCTTGTAACTTGTCTTTTAGGGTATTAGACTGAGAAAATTCGGCCTCCTGCTCCAGCATATCTAAGGCAGCTTTATAATCATAATGAGTAATCAGGTTTCTGAGGTTTCGTTTTAACAATGCCAAGCCAAATTTCTCCGCTTTGTCCTCAACCGTTCGATCTTCGTAATCAGCTTCATTATCAAAATTATATTCAATCAAATCATGAATATCTTCTTTGTTGGCATGGGGAATTTCTTCATTAGAACCATGGACTGAGCTAATCACCTGAACAGCCGTGACATTCATATCATTTAAGCGGTTTGCAACGAAGAAAGCGGATTTAACCTGAGGTGTTGCACTTGATAAATTAAGAATGAGTTCATTGTTCTTATCCAAATAAGTTTGGATAAGAGAAGAAATCTTATCATACATCGTATCAAAATGATAAATCAGTTCATCAGATAGAATTTCATTATGTGTGATGATTTCCGGTTGGTATTGTGGAATTGACCAAATAGCCAATTCCATCTTGTCTTTTTTTGCGATGGTCCTCTCTGAATAAATGATGACAATTTTATCAGGTCGGTATTTCCTTGCAATATGCAATAAAGGGCCGTCATGAAAATCTCTGATTGGATCAGTATCCCCTGTTGCTGAGATTAAAACTCTCATCTAAATCTCCTTTATCATAAAACATGCTTTTCCCATTTCGTAAAGATGTTCTGTATTCTTTACTAGGGTTTTGCCCTCATTATAAGTTCTTTGAGGTGCTTTAGTTAGTTTCACTGCACCTTTGCCAATCATCTTAGTTGTCAGCCTCGCATAGCGTTTTTGAACAATGCCATTAGCCTGATGCATAACCGTTTTTGTCCAAACACCGCTGCCAGCTCCCAAATAAATGGGATACTGAATATTGGACTGGATATAGTCTGGCTTTGATTTTTCCTCTAAAAAGAATGTCTTGTAGTCTTTATAGAATTCATTAGCATAGCTTGCAAAGTCTGAAATCAAGCCAGCAGCTCTCTCAGAGGTTGTGGTGATGGTAAAAGACAGGCGAGTAAACGGTGTCAATGATTCCCTAAAAAGCGGCAAAGGCTTCAAAGTTTCTTTCTTAGAGGTAACACTGTAATCCCATTTCTGAACAATGAGAAGGTTTTCATTATCTAGTGGCTGGCTGTCACTGACTCGAATGTCATGGAAAATATCATCTAAGACTTCTCCTTTTTTAGGTCCCCAAGGAATAACACTTTTATTCTCCTTGGATTTACCGTTACTTCGAACTACAAAATCCTTGTCCTTCCACTCTGTATTCATCAAAATCGTACGAATAGCACCTTTTAGGGAAGAACCTGGAACGTAGGGTTGACCTAAACCGTCTCTGATAAATTTAGAGATATCATTTAAGGCTCCAGGTGTTGATTTTTCCTTTTCAAATCCTGTCTCCTTAAGGACATAGCCACCAAAATCTCTCGTTTGAATACGATTATCATCCAAAAATTGATTTAAACGATTGGTCTTGTTTTTGGGATTAATTAGAAAACGTTCGTATTTTTCAGCCAACCCTAGTTTTATCATTTCTTGATAGAATTTTCCCATGTCCGGAAAATAGTAGCCTTTATTTTCATATATAAACTCACGAGATGTGTACTTCTCACCGCTGCCAATATGGATTGGAGCTAAAGCAATGACATCCATTTGAAATTGTCTATAAGAATGTTTCATACTTAATCCTCCAATCGATAAAATAAAGGTTTAGCATAGTTCCACACTGGATGAGGAAAGTCATTTGGTCTAACGTCAACAATCTGACCTTTAAAGGTTTGTTGGAAAGTAGAGCCTGCCTTAAACTTATACAAATCTTGTTTTCTGAAATTTTCCTCTAAGTCCTGACTAAAAGCAAAACCACTCGATTTTTTCAGCAGATATTTTGCACCTGTCATAGCTTTTTCTAATTCATCATCAAAGGGCAAGCTGGTTGTCAAAGCCATGACTAATCCTGGATGATCGTTCGTCAATCTAGCTTCCAATTCACTAGGAAGGTCTAAAATTTTTAAATCAAAACGACCATAGCCACTGGTGCGCTTACCACCTAATCCGGAAAACTGTAGAGAGGTCATCAAATCATCAAATAAATTTGATTGGCTAGCAATAATATATAAAGAAATACCTTCACTGCTTGGGACAGTCACACCAACTTGGTAAAGCGCTCCATCTACATGAGGTCTATTTTTGGTTACAATAAACTGTTCTGAATGCTTTTCGCTTTCAATGATATCGCCTTCTAAGAAATCCGCCAAGAAGTCATATTCCATGAAATCAAGTTTCTTAGTCTTTTTAGCTTCTTGACGCAAGGTGACTGCATCTTTGGTTTGGTCAAATTTCTCGTATGAAGGAAAACCGATTGGCTTTGGCAAAAATGGAGCTAAATTATATGGAAAGGCATCTGTCAAGGCAAAAGCATCTGACTGAGCAAGCTCCATCCATTGGTCTAAGCGATTGGACTTCTTTGCTTCCAAAACAAGAGCTGAAAAAAGACGATCAGCTGAAAAAGTCAACTCTGAAAGCTCCAAACTGCCCCCACCAAAGTGAGCCGAATCAAATTGTAATTGGTAAAGTTTATAGGTCATATCAGACCTCCTCACCTAATAGGGCGTTGATTGCCGCTACATCATAATCTCCATATACCGTTTCTGCTTTTAAATCTTTAAAGGACACCTTACCATAACCACGGCTGCCAGAGCCTCCTAGATAATCCATTTCTAGCAGGTGAATACCGTCTCGTAAAATAGCTATATCTTCTGAAACTTGGTCAATACTTTTATCTGTAATCTCATAAATCACTTCAAAGCCAAACTCACTAGTTCGAATAGCTCGTTCAATCTGACGGGGGTTTGCTTCAGCTGTAATACGGTCAATCGTATTTTCAAATTTTACTTCCGTATAGCTGTGAACGCCTCTATTATCCAAATCCTTTTTATTGGTCAAAAAAACATCACGAAAGATTAATCGTCCAACCTTAAACTCTTCCTTCTTGCTGTTGCCAAATAAGCGGCTGATTTTGTCGCTGTCCTTGCCTAAATCACTACTGGTATTGTTATTATAATCAGTTTTTGATAGTAAGGCGCGCATTTTACCTTTAAGACTAGAGCCGGGAATAATCGGCAAATGAGTCACTGGATCTTTAATAACAGGAGAATCAACAGACCCAATAGCAGCATAAGCACTACTTCCGCCAATGTGTAAACCGCTATCTAAATGCAGTGTTGCAGAAATTTTTACTTTTGCATATGTCATTAATCTCTTCCTCCATAAAATTTAAAGTAAGCCACCAAAGCTTCCATATAGCGGCAAAAGCGTTGTAAGCTCGGAATATCCTTAATTTCTTTTAAAATTTCCAAAATTTGGGCATTTTCGACCAGCTCTTTAACAGGAAAGTAATCCTTTCTTTGGTTTTTATCCCTAACTGAATTGCGCCCCGATTGATAAACAAACTGGACTCTAAGATAAGCTAATTTATCACTAAGTTCCTTGAATGTTTTGACATTGCTTTCATCAAATAAAGAACTTGTCAGTGACAAAAGATTTCTGATTTGGCTAGTTGTTAAATAATAAATCGGTTCCCCATTTTTATTTGACTTATAAGAAAGTCCCTTAATCACTCTTTCTGCTTTGTCAACATAGTTTTCATCGGTTAAAATCGCCATGCTATTTTTCCTTTCTTGTTTCATAGATATAAAGTACTAGTGCCAGCTCCGCTTCTTTCTTAACCTGTTTACTTCCAGTAGCCCATTTAAAGAACTGCGTTTTAAACTTCTTAAAAGCTTCCTTATTTTCCTGCTTTGTAGCGTCCTCCATACGGGAAAGATAGTAAGCTAATCTGGCAATATCCATCTTATCCTCACTCTTCACTAGCTCCAGCAATCGGTAAGCAAAGCCTTTTCCTTTCTCGTCTTGCTGATTAAAATACTGGCGAATAAACTGCAGTTTATCTTCATAGACATCCTCTATAAACTCATCGAATTGAAAAACAAAATGATCATTAAACAAAGCAATGCTGTCTTTATCATTATCAGGATTATCTTTAGCAGCTTCTTCTAGTTCACCACTAATGCGAGCCATAAGGCTAACGGGCGTCTTATCCGTAAACAAACCAATACCTGCAGACAGGGTCAGCTTCCCATTTGTCCATTGGATAAATTGCTGTCTAAGTTCAACGGTGAAATCAATAATATCCTGCCAAGTCCCAATAGCAAATACATCATCGCCACCAGAGTAAATAATGGAAAGTTTCCTATCTTGAGCAAATTGATTGATATAAACTTTAAAAAACTGAGTCATAGCGCGAGAAAAGGTAGCTGTTCTAGAAAAGGTATTAAATTTTCCATTATCCTGATAAGAAAAGCCCGCCATAAAACCTGCACCCAAATTATCAACATCCAAACGGACAACTGCTAAGCGTTTTATCCCTGCTTTTTCACCATTATCTAATAAGGTTCGTGTAGAAAGCTCTGCAAATTGGTCAATGGTAACAACATTTCCCTCCGTATCTTCGTAAGCGTAGTCTCCAACAAAAATATGAGTTTACAAAACCTGACCGGTTTGAAAATCATTTTTACTATAAACCTTGCCCTCAACGCCTGACTTTATCTTTTCTTCATTAACGGCTGTCAGATAAGCATTGGGGCCGATTGGAAGACCTTGTGTTTTTGATGAAATCTTAAAATGAGTTTGACCTATTTTTTTAGCAAACTGTCGCAACTCATCACATATTGGACAGAGCACTTGATCATAACTCTCTCTTAACTCGCCAACAGCATGGCAAATAGCGCATTCTCTTCCTTCTTTCTTACCACCTCGATTTAGAAGCAACAAGGTTTTCCAATCGTAGCGAGCTAACTTTTTATCTGAGATTTGCCGGCTAGCCCTTTGATAAATGGCTCGGTAAGCTAAGGCTGAATGGCTACCACTCATAATATCTATCGCCGCAAATTCGCTCCAACCAAAAGCTACATAAAGCCCAGTTTGAAAATGCTGTATCAAAAATTGATTAAATGATTTTTCAAATTTGCTCACCGTAGTTTTAGTATGTTCTGTGTTTGGGAAGACAAAGTAGGCATGTCCGCCACCAACATACATGAGATTAGCGCGGGTCAACTCTAGCTCTGACAGTAAACTATCAACAATATGCTCACTCATAAAATCAAGATAAAGACTGCGTGCCTTTAACTGTTTTGCAGCACCTTTGGTGGCAATATTATAAATAAAATTCTGAATACCAGACAGGTCAAAACTTGTCAGTAAAAAGGCCTTTTCCTGATAAAATTTTTCACTTTTGACAAATAATTCCTGTTTGAAGTCTGTTCGTCCAGCATCCATTAAATAGTCATAAATAGCTGCTCCAAAACCAGTTGTTAATTTGCTATGCTCATAAAGCGAAATATCTGCCATTTCCTTGGTATTTGTAGAAGCTGGTACAAATGACAAGGTGGCTTCCATAAGATTTAAAGCGGAGTTGATATAGTTTTCATCAAAGGCAGTGACCTCAACAGCTGACTCTACCCGATTAAGAATACCTGCATAAGCCCCCTTTGAAAATTTACTGTTCTTTGGACTTGGCATGTTAGGAGTATCTTTAACATTGAGTTCTTTTGGTTGATAGTAACGCTCTGTTCTTGCCCTTCCAAAAGTATTGAAGATGTCTGCCTGATTAGTATAGGTATCCCAAATTTTTTGAGAAACACCTTCATCTACTTCTTCTTGGCTATTTCTCCTATCCACACCTGAAGCAATATTATCCGCTAAATAGGTAATATAAGCTAGATTATTGGACGCTAAGTCTGACTGATAATTCGCCATATGATACCGAATTTGCTGTGAAATAGCTTTATTATTTGAAAACTGTTCAAACCAATCAGCTCCAATAAGAGCATGTTTGCGACGTTCACCTGTTGCTCTTTGGACAAGTTTTCCAATATCGTGAAATAAACCGCCATAGAATAAATCAATTTTTTCTTTCTTCAATACGCACACCTCCCATGCCCATACTTGTTTTGATACCAACTCCAGAAAATTCACTAAATGCAATCATCAATTTCACAAACGCCTTTAAAGTTGATGCACCATAGACTTTTATTGTCAATTTCCCTTTAAAAGCTGGTATTTTATTTCTGTGAACGGCAAAATAACGCGTCTGCAACTGATAACTGGTTATTTTAGAATGTTCAACTAAGTAGTTTAATAGATTTTCATCAAATGTACTTATGTCCGGAAAAAGTCTACCATACTTTTGCATGAAGCTCTGAAAAATCAGTTTAACTGTCGGAAAAATAACATATTGCCCTGCAGATTTAAAACTAGTGGGCGATACAAATCTTATCGTAAATGTCGCTTGGTCACAGTCGGCATTAAACATCTCAACTAACTGTTTCGTAGAAAGTGACTTAACTTCTATCTTCTCAATCTCAATCAACTTTTCATAGGAGTCTAGTTGAATAGTCTCTAGAGAAAGTAAACGGTTTTGTAACTTGTCACACATATCATCTGTTAAGAGATTAACAGTCCAAAACTGCTGCTCTCCAACAGTTTGAACCATTAGGGAATATGGATTTGTTTCCAAACGATGCAGCTGCTCTCCATCTTCTTTTGGTAATTGACTTAATAGAAATCCCTGAAATTTTACAGCCAATTCTTCAGAACTTAAACTTGTTTTTTTAAAGGAAATGGTTATCTGTTTCATTATTAAACACCTAAAAAGACGCCCTAGGTTGAAAAGTACTTTTCACCAACAAGGCGCCCTTTTTTCTTATGTAATTATACTTAATTTACACTATTTTTATCAAAAAATCAAGTGAAGCCACTCAATTTCCGTCCCCTTACGAGGTGGAGGGGGTACTAATTCCTAGCAGTTGCTCTATTCTTGAAGCGTAAACTTTTCAGTTTCCGTCCCCTTACGAGGTGGAGGGGGTACTAATAGCATATCTTGTGGCTGCTTTTCCCCTCCCTACTATATCTAGGAAAATACAGTTGAAACATCCGTACTTAAGTTTACCATTTTTAGTGACCAATCTCAAATTAAAGGAAAATCTGTATTTCTTCGCTTTTAGCACCACAGTATTCATTAAAAATCACTTGTCCATCATTATAAACCTTATAAACCGAAATTTGATCTCTCTCAGTCTCATCATAAAATTCCTGAAGCGCCCTTATTAGCTTTTTATAAATACTCTTGGTTACTGCTATTTCAAAACACGAGCGCTGAACACGAATTCCATACGCCTCAAGCAAACGAGATAATTTCACCCTCCGCTTATTGCTAATAATATCATAAATCACCAAACAAAAAACGTCCTGTGTTCTAGCAAAAGCCAATTCATCCTCATCCAAATTAAAATAAAGTCCCATTTTCATTAACCTGTATAACTTCTAATATATAACTCCGGTTTATTTTCCTGAAAAGCCTTAATTAAAGATAAAATTTGCATATCTGCCATGTAGATAAAACTATACCTTTTTCTGTCCTCTTCAATAAAAGAATGAATTTCTAACATACGAGACGAGAGAGCTTTCAAAAATACTTTGCGACCATGTTGGGTCAGATAAACACCGCCAGCACATTCTTCAAAATCTTTCAAGGTCAACAAACCATCTCTCAGTATAGTCATAACAGTATTATCGACAATGATTGGACGCCACTCTTCCATCAAATCACTTGCTAATGTCGCATGATGATGTCGGTCATCATGAATCATTCCAAAACCTTGACTTAAGCCGTTCTTTCGAATCATTCCAATCATAAAACTATATAAAATACTGTAGCCGAAATTGAGCAAGGTATTAAAACAATCTTTTGCCGGTCTACGGGAACGGCCATAAAAACGAAACTGACTGGGTGCTAACAAGTTCAAATAATAAAAATAGGATTTAGCACACCTTCCTTCAAATCCCATCATCTCAGCAATAGTAACTGCAGTTTCTAGTTGCTTCAAGGAGTTGTTAAACCGCTGATAGTCTTCTTGACTTAGCATTTTATCTTCATCAAAGGCTTTGAGCAAATGAATCTGGTGTTTCATTTTAGTTGATAAAATCGACCGTGCTATCTCTAGTCTGAAAACATCATCAAAATGAGACTTGGCTTGATACTTCTGCTTCTCAAAATCTGCCTCTCGCATTGTATCAAGAAAAGAAATAAACCGGCCTTCCGTCGTAAAGTAAAACACATTAACTTTTTTTAAGGCAAGGCGTCTGATGAGCTGAGTAGTCAGCTGAGATTGGCCAAAAATCAAGATATTATCTATCTTATCTAAACCTACTTCACGAACAATCTCTTTTTCCTCATTTCGCACAATTATCTTTTCATTATGCAATGACAGATGCAACTGCGAGCCCTGTAAATAAATATCTGACATATCCACTCCTTAAATTTTGATAAAGGAAATTATTATATCACCTACTCGCTTTTTGTCAAGAATAATATTATATTTATTTGCTAAGAGCGTTTTATGATGTCATAGTTTTGATTAGTGTGTTTTCCCTTTAGAAAAATATCTTCTAAGGACTTTGCCTTCAATCTGACTCTATTATTAGCAAAGGCTAAGGTAGGGATATTCCCTATCTTGTCATTAAACTTTTAATGATTTGAGAGGTTATTAAATCGAGATCTCGCTTTTCGTCATTCGTATTGATATTAAGTAAAAAGCGTTGTATGTAATATACCATCGATATTAAGCCAAATTCTTAAGTTAATAACGACAAAAAGCCATCTATTAAGATGACTTTCTAAAAATTTCAGGATTAGCTATCCTTGCGACGACGCTTAATCAACATCAGATCAGTGCAATCGCTGAGACAATACCAACCAAACCTGCTACGATGGAGGCATTAATTGTTTTTTCACCTGACTCAAAGGAAGGACCTAAAACTTCTGAAGCAGTTGGTTCAGTAGGCTCCACTTGAGGCGTTGGCATTACCGGCTCTGTTGGAACATTTGGTTGATCAGGTACAATCGGTGTTGATGGCTGAGTTGGTCTTACAACTTCTTCTGGCGTTTCATTTTCTACGAGATTGGTAACATACAGCATATCCCAAATATCAAGGCTTGGAAGCGTAACAGATAGCTGATAGCAGTTAGTTGCCTTTCCAAAGCTAATTTTTGATAAAGAGATATCTCGCCCATCAGGGGAGGCTAGGTAAACACGAGCATTGGTTGCTTGTTTTTCAGTCACACCCTGCTTTAACAGAATACTTACCTTAATATTTTGAAGGGGCAGGATTGTTTGTATTGTTATTCCACTTGTTATCAGCATTTATGAGATTGATCAGATGGACAACTTGGTCACCCTTACTCGTTTCTTTCGAGAAGGTGTAAACCTTGTTAGATTAGCCAGCCGCTGAACCGATCATTTCGTCCTCTGCATTCGTAATGTTTGCAGTTTGCGGCACCTCACGTAACCCTTCACCGCGCAGTAATCTATGTTATAATTCCTTGTTCTCATGCCACTTCAATCAAGTGTAAATCTGACTTGTCGCTCTTAATTTCTTAGATTTCTTTGATCTATGTACTTTTTTGACTATTTTGACCAATTAGTTTAACATGTTTATCCAATAGTTTATTAAATACCGAAATCATCCGTCCGATAAAGAGGGCTGAAGCAACGGTCCCAATGCCAAATCCTAGCAAATGGTGACTGAAAACCCAAGAGATGATGAGCGACAGGGTCACCACACTACAGTCAAAAAAGAGCTTAGCCTGCCCAAACTCCCTGTTTAGGACTTGGGCTAATGTATTGACAATCCCATCTGGCGGATTGAACACTAGATCCATAGTAACCACAAGATAAGCACCAAAAGCAGTCACGATAATAGCTAGCGCTAGGGAAAAAAGCGACCAAAACACATTAGATGGCACAATATGCAAGAGTTGATCGAAGAAATCCACAATCCCTCCAAAGAGGAAGGAAAAAGGGATTTGCAAGATCATCTTTAAGGTTAATTTTTTTAGCAAAATCGCCTGACTTACTATATAAATAATATACATAGCCATTGTAGCTTGCCCTAAGGTCAAGCTGCTAGTGCGGCTCAACACATAAGGCAGCGATGAAATAGATGAGACGCCTAAAGCTGTTTTGGTATTTACAACAATCCCAAATGCCAAGATTATAACACCAAAGCAAAAAACTACTAATCGTTTAAGCATGGAACCCTATTTCTAATATCATTTTTAATCTTCTTCATTTGTGCAATGACTTTTTGATACAGATAAAAGATTTTTTAGGGCAGTGTTTAAGACTACCCTTCCCATCATGTCCTTATCAACATAGCTAAACCATAACGTTTTTATTTCACCTGTTGAAGCAAAGACCAAATCCATCCAGCCCCATAGGGTATAGCCCATGAGGTCAACACCTTCTAGATAGCCTCCCCCAATTTGATTGGCAGCCATAGGCTCCACCTCGTAAAATCATCTCTTAATCGTGTCACAAAGTCATCCTTTCTTTACTCATAACCGAAAAGCTGGGACTAGCCCAGCTTTCTGCTTTTAATTTTCTTTATACAAGAACAAGGTTAACACAAATGATGTTACTAAGGAAATCACTAAACCGGCAATTGCCACATAGAAATAATAGAGTGTATTGCCACCAATGTAGCTGGCAATCGTCAAAAGACCTGGGGAGCCACCTGAGAAGTTACGGGCATTAAAGATGCCAAGGAAAAATCCTGCAATACCACCAGAAATCATGGTACTAATTAAAGCGGCTTTATTTTGTAAAGTCACCCCATACAAGGCTGGTTCAGTAATCCCGAAAACTGCTGTGATACCAGCAGATGATGCCAAGGCTTTTTTATTAGTATATTTTGTTTTAAATGCGATAGCTAGTGCTGCGCCACCTTGGGCAACATTTGAAGCCAGCATTCCTGGCTGAGCGACCGTGTCATAGCCCAGAGTCATACGGTTATTGATTCCAATAGAGACCAAGCCGTAGTGGGTGCCAGTCATGACCAAGAACGGTGAGATAATACCAACAACAGTAGGCACAACCCAAGGTCCGAAGTTTTCCAACCACATGAAGAATGATCCTAGCCATGTCCCTACAATGGAGCCAATTGGCCCTAAAATGAAGAAAGTAACTAGTGCCGTAATAAGAACCGTAACCAAAGGGACTGAGAAAAATTTGATGGATTTTGGTGAAATATGATCTGCAAAACGTTCCACATAAGACATAAACCAAACACCCAAAATAACCGGAATAACTGTTGAAGAATAGGTCGCCGCATAGATTGGCAAACCAAAAAGATTGATACTGCCCCCAGACTCTTTAACGGTTGTTACCATAGTTACAAAGGTTGGGTGGATCAAAATAGCTCCCACTAACATTCCAAGATAAGGATTTGCCTTAAATTGCTTGGCAGCTGTTCCACCAAGAAATACTGGTAAAAAGTAAAAGGCTGCATCACCAATAAAATTTAGAATTTGATAGCTTTGATCATCTGCGGTTACCAGCTTGAAGACAACCAACAAAGATAAAACTGCTTTAATCATACCAGCAGCTGTGATAACAGGTAAAATTGGTGTAAAGATTCCCGATATGGTTGCCATGAGTTTTTCGATCCAGGTTTTGTGCCCTTTTGCCTGCTCAGCTGGTGTTTTATCATCTGGGCTAAGTCCTATGATCTCCGCCAAAGGTTGATAAACATTCGGCACATCTGGGCCTATAACCACTTGATATTGTCCCCCATTTTGAACAGCTCCCATGACACCTTCCAAGGCCTTAATCTCATCAGTTTTAGGTTTGCTTTCGTCTTTCAAGACAAATCGCAATCTTGTCGCGCAGTGCGTCAGACTGGTGATATTTTCTTGCCCCCCCGACTAATTCTAGAATAGTCAGTGCTAATCTTTTATTGTCCATAAGTCACCTCACTAATTTTTCTTTAGGATAATTCCTAACCAATTATATCATAACAGAGTCAGGGTCAGAATGAAACCTTATTTTTGTAAACACTGTTTACAATTTGTTAGAATCATGTTCAGACGAAAAAACATTGTTTTCAAAATGCGATTGATTCAATATACAGATGGGAGCTATACATGCTTATTAAAAAATTGAATATCGTTTAAAGCCAAATAGTCTTGAAAGGCTTATTTTTAATTGGAGACGTCCAATCCCACTTGATTGACCACTTGAAGAAGAAATTACTATAAATTCTCAACACCTTCAAAGCTGAAATTATCGTCCCAACTCTTAAGCAAGATCAATATTCACTAATTCTTTTCAACTAGGTTGAAAATCAGATCCCACAGGCAAAATCTCTAGTCCAAAATACTTCCGAGACCTTCACAGAAATTTTGCAAACTCCAATTTTACCTACTTTTCAACTTTCCCATTAGAAGATTAAAGCTGCTTGGAAAGACTAGTTTTAACTGGGTCCGCCGCTAACTTTCGCTATAAAAAACATGCCCCAACTGGCTTTTCTAACCGAGGCATGTTCTTTTATAAATGATGTTTTTCTTATTTCAGGTTTTGCAGCCACTTAGCTATCAGATCCTCGTTGTCACCTTTGAGGGTAAAGTAAGATCCTCTGATAGTCCCTGCGAGCTTAGATTTTTGACGGGCAAATTTGAACTCATTAACCAACTCTGCTGGAATCTCCATGCCATCTGACAGCTTCAGCCCAACAGCTCTCTTTTTAGGATTATCCAATTCGTAAAGAACATTGATAGCTAAACCATCTTCGTAGAAAACGTGGGTCCAGAGAATTCTATCTTCAAGAAAATGCTGGGCAATTTCCAGCGGTTTAGCAGAAAAAATCAGACCACGCTCACGCTCCAAAAGCGCCTCAATATCTGACATCAGCTCTGCTTTTGTCAAAACAGGGAAGGTTTCAAATTGAACCTTGAATTTATTCCAAAAGTAGCGGGCTTCATTGGCACGAAGACCAGCAAGCGCCTCAGCAACTGGTGATCTTTCAAACCCAGATGTTGACACTGTCTTAAAATCAATAATCATACTTAAATTCCCTTAACCGCAAAATAATGACCGCTTGGATTGGCAAAGTTAAAGTTAGGAAAAGGCTCACTATTAATCTGACTAGCTGTATCCGTAACTGCTGCGATACGAGCTCTAAGTCCTTCGATATCAGTCGTTTCAAAAAGAACGCTTGGCTTCATATCAATCACCTCCGGCGATACCTGATAGATAAACTCTTTAGAATAAACCGTGAAGGTCAGGCTGCTATCCGCATGAGGCCTCATATCGAAAGTCTCAAAGCCCATCATTTCAGTCTTGTTAAGAATCTCAAAACCAATCGCTGACCAAAAATCGCGCTCAGCTGCTACATCTTCTACATAAAGCATGATAGCTGTATTTTTTGAAAACATGACTTCTCCCTAAAATGACACCGTCTCAGACACGAAGCCTTCAACCTCAGTATTGATTTGCCAGGTCATACCGAACTTATCCACCACAATACCATAGGCCGGACTCCAAGGTGTTTCTTGTAAAGTCAGATCAATTCGCTGTGCTCCTTTTTCCAACTTTTGGAAAATAGCCCGCGCCTCTGCCGCATCATCCAACTGAATACAAGCTGTCATATTCATCCCTTGAACATAAGGATGCTCAGAGCCATTGTCAGACAGTTGCAGACGGATACCACCAATATTTAAATTAGCGTTTAAGACCAAATTTTTATTGTCCTCAGGTGTATCAGGAATAGCCTGACCAAAAGTCGTGCAAGATACAACTTCTGCATTAAAGACATCTTTGTAAAAGTCCACAGCTTCCAAACCATTATTATTGGTAACCAAATAGAGTTCCAGTGATTTAATCATTCATTTCTCCTTTTCAATTATTCCTCCATTTTACCGTCTTGGCAAGGAAAAGGCAAAGAATTGGTTCGGTAGGTATTCTTTGTCACGTTGTAAAAAATGACTAAGCCTCCCCAAAATCATATAAACCTCGGAACACTACTCTACCCAAGCTCATGATAAATGGTTTGCTAACTCTTGAAGTCTAGGTATTGATTTTTGGTTTTAGGATAAGGCATCAATCTTCTTTTTTTCTGTGAAAGTAGGAATGGTTTTTCCTCATGAGCGTCTATTAGCGATTTCATCAAGTGCGGCATTAACTTCTTCAAATGGATAGACGCTATCATATAGAAAGGGGTATCTCTAATTGGCTAAAGATACCAGTGATTTCTTGCAGTTGCACTCTACACAAATGAAGTCATAATGGACACATACTTAGCGACTATCTTGTCAAACTTGCATCCTGCTAGACCAAAAAGAACTTGCCTCCATTTGGAAGATTCATACGTTTGGCGAAACTGCCATCTGTCTATAGCAACTCTGCTATTTAAAACCACCTGTTCACACTTGTCCCTACTGGTCGAATCCGTCCAATCCAAATCTTGCTAGCTGTAAGTCTCAACTTTTTTATATTCATCACCCAACTTTAGTCAGCCTTCAAAGGTAAAACCACAATAAACTGCGCCCCTTGATTTTCTGATGACACCACTTCAATCCTTCCGTGATGCTGGCGAACAATTTCTTGGACCAGCGATAGACCTAGCCCGACACCCTGCTGCTGTGACTTGCTGCGGGCAGCATCCACCTGATAGAATTTTTGCCAGATTTTTTCCTTTTCAGCCTTGGAAATGCCCAGACCATTGTCCGCAATGATTAACTGACACTCCCTTCCTTGCGCCTTCAGACGCACTTCAATCTGATCTTTGGTAAATTTCATGGCATTGGAGAAAATATTATCCAGCAGACGGCTGAGGAGAAGTTCATTGCCCAAAACATGCAGATTATCGTCAACATCGCTGCTTAGCTGGATATCTTTTTCTGTCAAAAGCCGCTGATAGTCTTGCAGCTTTTGCTTGGTTAGGTCTGATAGGTTCAGCGATACTAGAGATAGTTCTTTATGACTTTCTAAGCGGGATAATTCCAAAATCTGCTCAACCATGGCTTTCATATGCTGCGCCTGTCGATGAATAATAGCGTTGGATTCCTTGGCATCTGCCAAAGTAGAAGCATAGGTCTGGCCATACTCGCTTTCTGACAAGATAACGGTCAAAGGCGTCCGCAACTCATGGGAAACATCATGGTTAAACTGCTTCTCACGTTCGAAGGAAGTGTCAATGGTTTCTAACATCTTATTGATAGTTACCGCTAACTGGGTTAATTCATCCGATCGATTCGTCACAGAAATACGCTGAGAAAAATCCTGGCTTTGCGTGATAAGCTGAGCCGTCTCAGAAATATGGATCACTGGAACAAAGGCTCTCTTCAAAATGAGATATCCACCCCAGACAATGAAAACCAAAAGCAACGGCGCAATAATTCCCAGAGAAATTAGGAAAAAACGGTATTCCTCGCTGATATGTGTCCTTGCTCTCACAGCCCGCAGCCAACGGCTAGAGTGCTCAATCTTGACATCATAGTAATAAAAAGAATCACCTTTTGCCTTAGTCGTCCTGACCTTATCCTTTGAAAAAGGCAGATTGGCATCAAAATTCCTAGGGAAAGTGCCTCTTAACAGGCGCCCATCTTTGGCATAAATAGCGTAGTAGGCACCATCATCAAAGGCTTCATAATCTTCGATATCCTGACTCATCTCCAGTGCAGCATTTTCCAACCGTTGTTTGCCCGTAGAATCTGCTAGAGATCCCGACACAAAGAAGGCAAAAGCAAAAATCCCTAGCAAGAGGAGAAAGATAAAAATCGAATACCAAAGGGTAACCTGCTTGACGATGCTAGAACCTTTCTTTTGACGTTGATTCTGCTTCAGATTATTTGTAAATAACATAGCCTAGCCCCCTCTTGGTCTGAATGAGAGAATCCTTGCTGTTCTCGTCTAGTTTCCGTCGAATATTTTTTATCAGGACATCAATGATGTTGGAATCACCCTCGTAATCATAGTCCCAGACATGCTCACGAATCTTGTCACGGCTCATGACCACTCCTGGATTACGGGCTAGAAATTCCATCACTTCGTATTCTTTAGCCGTCAGATCAACAGCTTGTCCATTTTTTGAAACATGGTGCCCTGCAAGATCAACGGTCACTGAACCAAGCTGAATGGTGCTGGTCAGGACTTCGCGATTGTCACGTCTCAACATAGCACGGAGTCTCGCCAAAAGCTCACCAAACTCAAAAGGTTTGACCAGATAATCATCCGCACCCAAATCCAATCCTGTAATCTTATCCTCTACCGTATCTTTGGCGGTTAATACGAGAACAGGGATCTTAGATCCTGAATGTCTGAGCTCTTGAATAAAGGCATAACCATCCATCTTGGGCATCATAATATCCAAAATTATCACATCATAGTCAGACACCGCTAGAAAGTCCATCCCTTCCTTGCCATCAAAAGCACTGTCCACACTGTAGGAATGAGTCTTTAGCAGTTTGGCAAGACTGAGATTCAAATCACGCTCATCCTCAACAATCAATAACTTCATGGGCATATCCTTCTCATTTTTTACTTTTATTATATCATAGGACTGACAGACTGAGTTCCTAGTTGTTTTTTTCGCTAAGAGAGAACATTCCCATCAGTCGTTTTGCTCTAAGCGTCAAAAAGGTGGGGCAAACCGCCCCACCTTTAACCATGACTCCTGTTTTTTTGTGTTTGTTAGTCTTTATCTTCGTGGTCTTTGGCAGTTTGCTCTGTGATTGTTAAGTCTTGAGCATTGAGTTTAAGGTCTTTTTCTTGATTATTATCCAAGATTTCCACCTTGTAACTTACTGTTTTACCATCATTATAGAGCTTGATCTCGGTAACTTTGGCTGATGAATATTTAGCCTTAACCGCTTTTTCCACGTCTTCAAAAGTCTTCTTGGCTGTTCCTGACAGCTTGTCTTGGGCATCCAATTGCTCGGTCTTAGCACTGAGCACCTTACCTGTGTCCGCATCCAGTTCATATTCTTTTTCAGTGCTATTAGTCTGAATATCAACTTCATAATAGACTTTGTTGTCGTCAATCTTCAATTCAATCTTAGTGATCGTTCCAGACTTAGCTTCTGCCAAGGCTTTATCCGCAGCTTCTTTAAGGGATAACTTAGGATTGGCTTTGGCCAAAGCGATACTGTCTTTATCGTGGTCGTGATGCTCTTTATCGTCATCAAACATACGATGCTCACCTTGCTCATGAGTGTAAACATAAGCCGCTCCAGCACCGACTGCTCCAGCGCCCAGCAAAGCAATTCCTGCCGCCGTTGCCAAAACCCATTTTTTCTGTAGTAAATTTTTCATTTGTTTTACCTTCTTTCTTTTTTTATCAAATATCTTTATTTGATGGTTTTATTATAAAAAAGAAAAATGAAGGGAAAATGAATGAAAAGAAAAAATTTACATAGTAAGCACAACAATTATCATAAACAATATTCTTATGATATCTGTCTTTAATACTGGTGAAGAAAGCCTATCAAATCTATTTGCCATAGTATCACCTTGGTTGTATTCTCTATTTTTTACGGGTCGTTGACGTTGATATTGGAATGACTCCACAAATTCGACTAGAGTTGACTGGGTTGCTGATTCTTACCACTCTCTCTTGTACGCTTCATCAATAGAATTCATATATTTTTATAAATACTATCCAACAACCCTGGAAAGCAATTATTCAACTCATTTAATCTAAGAGATATCAAACGTTGACGACCTTCTATCCTAACTTGAATAATTCCACTTTCACGTAGCACTTTATAATGATGTGATAAATTATTTTTTCGACCCAAATCTTCAAAATAACTACAGTTTCTCTCCTGATTAGAAGTGTAAAGTCTTTTAAAAATCATTAGTCGAGTAGATTCACTCAAGGCATAAAGAACCTGTTCAAGTCGAATATCCTCTATGGATGGATGGTGCAATACTGCCATATCAGCCAGCCTCTCTTTCTACTTGTATTTTAGCAGAAAAAGGTTTATACTACAATTGTTCAATAATAATCGAACAAAAAGTGGAGGTCACATATCATGAAGACATTTAATAACTATTTTTATTTATCTGATTTAGCGGTTCAAGACAAAAACAGCTTACAAAAACTTTGCCAGCTATTTGACCCCGAAGCGGTCATTGAGGCCAATGATGGGCATACCTACATAGGTGACAAAGAAATTATTCCTTTCTTTAAAAGCTTTTTTAGCCGCAATTTAGCAACAAGACACTTATGGGATATTCAGTCAATAGATGATGGAGTGTTCCAAGCTAACTGGGCAGTAGTTGGACAAAGAAAATCTGGAGACTACTTTACCTTAACAGGTAGAGACATTGCCACAATTAAAAATAATAAAATTATCAAGCTCAAAATTATAGGAGATCAATAAGAGTATAAAATTTTCTTCAAAAGGAGTACATATCCATACAAAAAAGAGACTGAGAAGTGTATCAGTCTCTTACTTTATATATCCTATTTCTTATAAATATCCTCAATCTTGATTTTAATGATGCGGTCCATATGCATAATGCCTACTTTTTTGTTTTCTTAATTTTTTTAATGTTTCTGCAAGTATCATTTTGTATCCTCCTTTTTTTATAATCCAAATATATTAAATTAAGTTGCGCATAACAAGCAACGTATCTTTACAATCAAGTTTTTTAGCTACTTATCGTATCATTCTAGATAAAATAAGAAAAATAGGTATATAAGAAAAGTCTGACGGCATGTCAGACCTTCAGTTCCAGTAATTCGATTTTGTATCATTGTATATGGTTATAATTCATCAATTTTGTCCTACTGTCTTGACCATATTATAATCGCTCTCTCAATTTTTCCACAAATAGATAGGCTGCCGGACAAGTTAGGGTATTTTTGATGGTAAGATGGTTAATCTGATAGATTTTCTTACGATCCGTATGTGGAAATTCCTGACAGGCCTTGGGACGAATATCATAAATACTGCAGAGGTTATCCTCACCCAGAAATGGGCAGGGCATGCACTGGAAAATCTTGTCACCATCTTCATCCACTTTTAGATACATATCCTCAAAAACAGGAAGCCTCATGCGAAAGTGTTTGGCAATTCTTGTAATATCTTTTTCCGTAAAAAGCGGGCCCAAACTCTTGCAGCAATTAGCACAAGCCGTACAATCAATCTCTTCAAAGACTTCCCTATGTACTTTTTGTACGATTTGATCCAGATTTTTAGGCGCCTTTCGCTTCAAGGAAAGCAAGAAAAGACGGTGCTCCTTGCGCTTTTGCAGAGCTAGCTGATGATATTTTTCGATGTCAATATTTAATTGGGTCATTATCCACTTCTTATCCTTAGTCGATTTTAATTATCTGATAGCTTCCAGCCAATCACTTTTTAGTCAAGGCTTCCACAATAATTTTGGTATAGGCAATAGCTCCCTGATCATTGGGGTGAATCATATCTTCCGTCATGTATTGATCTTCCTTATCGTGGGTCATTCCATACCAATCAATGACGTGGAAATTCTGATATTTTTGATCAGCTTCCGTCAAGTTTTTATTGACTTCATCTGTCCAGTAATATTGGGACTTATCCAGATTGATATTGATCCAATAGACCTGCCGATTGCCTGCCACCTGCATGATTTGGTCAATCTGACTAACTTGTAGGCTCGTTTGGTCTTCGTTGCGATTGATGCCCAAGCCGATAACCAGATGATCAACTTCTGGGTGTTGTGTCACAGTTTCTTGAACCATTTCCAACCCCATTGAAGGTTTACGTCCTGTAGCCCCATCAAACACAGCTCCTGTAAATACTTGAGATAAATCATTATAGGTCATAGCAATCATGGAATCTCCAAGAATAGCGACCTTCATTTGATTGACGGCATCATAGTCTTCTTGACTGATGCCGTATTTATTGAGAATTTCTGGATTAGCTGGGGTTCCTGTAGTGACAGGCTGAGGATTTTTGGACTGCTGAGCCATCTGAGCCTCATTGTTCTTCAACTGATCCGTGATAGCATTTTGAGCCTTGCTTTTATCTGGTGAGGTGAAAACCAAAAAGAGAGCAACTGCAAGCACAAAGCCTGTCACAAGAGTGATGGGTAACTTAACCCCCAAGAAATACCGCCTACCCTTTTCAGTATAAAAAGTGCGTATCTGCTGCCAAGTGATACGGCGTAAAGGAACCTCAACCAGACGATAAGTCGCCTCGGTCAAGATAAATAAGATAACCAGGGCTAGTAAAATCGAAGGTAAGGACTTAGGGTGAGCTAACTTTAGTTCTACAAAAGTCAAAACTGGGATCTGCCAGAGATACATACCATAAGAGCGAGATCCTAGATAAGCCGTCACTGGATTGGACAACCATCTATTAACGAGCAACTGAGGATGAACAGTAGCAGCGATTAGGATGCAGACTAAAAAGCTAAAAAGCCACATCCCACCGCGATAAGCGAACCACTCCTGATCCGGTAGAAAGAAGAAACAAATTCCTAAAACCAGCATTGTAACCAAGGCTACGATATTGAAAACCCAACGATCAAACTTGGCTAGCTTGATTCTTTCAGCACTATCACTAGGATAGATGAAAGCCAAGGCTGAACCCATTAGAATACTAAATAATCGCGTATCTGTTCCATAGTAAATACGAGTAGGATCAACACCGGCTTTAAAGAGAAGGGTCATTTCTAAGAAGGAAAGGAGTAAAACGATGTCTAAAACATTGAAGATGGCCGTCCGATTTCGCTTGAAAACTCTCATTAAAACAATGACAATCAAAGGCCAAAAAAGATAGAATTGCCCTTCTATCGAGAGACTATAGTAATGTTGGAAAGGCGCTTCCGCCATCAACTTGGCAAAATAAGAGCCGCCTTTAGCAATCTGCCACCAATTATTAACTGAAAAAATACTGGAGATAAAAACCATCCGCATCTCATTTAAGAGGTTTCTTTGAAAGAAATACATATAGAGAGTGCTGAGCAGCATAACCACTATCATGTTGGGATAGAGCCGTTTGAGCCGCCTCAGGAGGAAAGCCTTGATGTCAATTCTACCACTGGTTTTATACTCCTTAAGTAAAAGATCCGTAATCAAATAGCCTGATAACACAAAGAAAAGAGCCACTCCCAAGTAGCCCCCTTTAAAAATGGAGGGATAGATATGGTAGAAGATAACAGCAAAGATCCCAATCATTCTCAAGCCATCAAATCCGGTGATATATCGTTTTTTCATCAGAGCTCTCCCTTTGGTCTCATCGTCATTTATTGACCAAAATATACCACAAAATCGCTTTCTTCGCAAGGTGATCTTGCTGGGAAAGTCTTATTTCATAGGCTTTTTGATTGTAAAATAAGACTTTAGTTTTTAAATGAATATTAAACTTTTAGGGCTTTTATGGATTTTTTGCTTGACTAAGGTTTTTTATAAATGTATAATCTAGTTATCAAAACTAGATAATGTGAAGGTAATCTTTAATGCCACAATCGTTTCCAAAATGGGATGAGCTGCCTGAGATTGATTTATATTTAGATCAGGTGCTACTCTATGTCAATCAAGTAGCTGCTTTTGTTAATGCAGACAAAGGCTTGACGTCCTCAATGATCAATAACTATGTTAAACATGGACTGGTTGATAAACCTATCAAGAAGAAATATAATCGTCGGCAACTGGCTCGTCTGATAGCTATTACGACTTTCAAACCCGTCTTTTCCATTCAGGAAGTCAGTCATGTCTTAAGTTTATTAACAAGTGATGGAAAGTCTCAAGATTGTTATGATAATTTTGTTGCCTGCATGAACGGTGACACAGACCGTGATATCCCAGAAATTATCATTTCAGCCTGTCGGACACTTAAACTCTATCAATACACACACCAACTTGCCTTAGATCTTCAAGGAGGTCAAAATCATGAGCACTAGTCAAACGCTTAAACTCAGCAAACGTCTTACATTCGGTGAAGAGGTCGCTAACAGTGTCACCCATGCTGTCGGATCAGTTGCTATGCTGATCCTGCTGCCTATTACAGCTTCTTATAGCTACCAGCTCTATGGATTCAAGGCCGCAGTCGGCATGTCCGTCTTTGTCATCAGTCTCTTTCTGATGTTTTTATCCTCTACAATTTACCATTCCATGCAGTATGATTCCCCTCAGAAGTATGTTTTACGCATCATTGACCACAGCATGATTTATATCGCTATTGCCGGATCCTATACACCTGTTGCCATCTCACTAGTCGGTGGTTGGCTAGGTTATCTCATTATCCTCCTGCAGTGGGGGAGTACTATCTACGGTATTCTTTACAAAATTTTTGCCAAGAAGATTAATGAAAAATTCAGCCTCTTCCTCTATCTAATGATGGGGTGGTTAGTTATCTTCATCATCCCAGCCATTATTACCAAAACTGGTCCTGCCTTTTGGTCACTCATGTTGGCCGGCGGCTTATCATATACCATAGGAGCATTCTTCTATGCTAGAAAGCGTCCCTATGATCATATGATTTGGCACCTTTTCATTCTATTAGCTTCTGCTCTCCAATACATTGCCATTGTTTACTGTATGCTATAATGCAAAAAGAAAGCGGGATAAAATCCCGCTCGCTCAGACCGAAGACAAACTTCTTTTTGGAGGTTTGTCTTTTTTGGTGTCTCTTATCTTTAAGATGAAAAATGGA
>NZ_JBHSAC010000019.1:0-1258 GCF_042649885.1 Streptococcus dentapri
CAGTTTGGCTACGAGCGTATCAGCAAGGACATGGTGACCAGTCTTGATAGCCCTGGTCATCAGGGCATTGACGGAGTTTACTACAATCCAGATGGCCACCCGCCTTATATCATCTCGGAGGCTAAGTATAACACAGCGAGGCTGAGTAAAGGCTTGACGGATGGAAGCAATCAGATGGATTATGAGTGGATTCAAAATAGGTTAAAAGATGCAGTTGGATCAGAGCATTATAAAGCTATCCGTAGAGCACAGTACACAGGTGATGTCCAAAGTCACTTGTTCAATGTTAAAGAGAATGGCAATATCATTATCAATCAGTTGGATGAAGAAGCTAAGAAAATGAGATGAGGATAATATGTTACGAGATAAGTTGAAAAACGAACATTATTTTCAGAAATTAAAGACTGAAGAAGTTGAATGGCTGAAAGAGTTAACGGATATGGAGTCCATAATCAGTTCTGATAAGACAAGGATGTATTATATTGATCTAAGCATTATCAATTTTACATTGTTTAAAATTTCCTACTCAATGGGAGAAAATTCTAATAGTTATTTTGAATATTTTAAGGATAGTATTCATCATTACTCTAAAGTTTTTGGTGAAAATAGTGGCATATTCGCTATTATCGACTACCTTTCCCTAGCTGTTCTTTTTGAAAGTTATAGAAAAGAATTCATTGATGATGTTAAGATATTATTTGATAAATACCTCAAATTGACAGCAGAAGGAAAAACTAAGCAGGACGATTTTATTGATTTTCTTGGTGTTTATTTACTCCAAGACCGAGTGGTCAATTTCCATTCCCATTTGGAGTATCTCAATCTGATGGGGGATACGGCTGACTCTGTCATTGAAGCGCAGAAGTTCTGGTATTATGCCCATTCAGAGGCGGCTTGGTACAATTCCCATTTGCGAGATACAGATAGCTACTATGGCTACTGGTCTTTTGACACAGCGGCCCTCTGTAAAATCCGCGGGATTTATGACGAGCGCCTAAAGGACTTGGACTATTTCCCTTATGACTTATTGGTTCAAAAGGACCATTAGTATGATATAATAGGCTCGGGCTAAGGTCTGAGCTTATTTTTATAGGGTTTATGTCTAAGAGCGGTCTTCTGGCCTATGATGTGATGGGTGAAAGGCTTCGCTCCCTTTCTTCCGAGGAATTTAAAGCTGAGCTTATCCGGCAGCTCAAAGTAGTTTTATAGAAAAGGGGGGTCTCAATGGCAAGTGAAACGATCTCAATTGATCTCAATA